>DATAHD010000498.1:0-5736 GCA_036263395.1 Rhizomicrobium sp.
TCCGCGAAAACGATCTTCTCCATGTTGAGCAGCGTCGTCGCGGTCATCGTCACGCCGCCGGCGTAGTTGCCGGCAAGGTTGAGAACATCGGTCCCCAACCCGCCATCGACCGCATCGCCAGCAGAGAACGTCGCGAAGAAGTTGAACGTGTCGTTGCCGCTGCGGCCCGACACCGTGTCGTTGCCGGCCTTCGCCAGCGAGAACGTGTCGTTGTTCGCGCTGCCCAGGAACGTGTCGTTGCCCGCGCCGCCGACAAACACAAAGCTGCCGTCGCCTTCCGCCGAGCCGTCGAACGAGGCCCCGTTCGCCGCGGCGAGCGCCGATGCATCGACCGTCAGCACGCCACCGGCCGCCACGTTGCCGTTGTTCCCGGTCAGCACATAATTGTGCCCGGCCGCGAACGCCAGCGTCTCGACATTGACCATCGTCGCCGCGCCGAACGAAACACCGGCGCTGTAGTCGCCGTTCAGGCGCAGGATGTCGTTACCAATGCCGCCGTCGATCTTGTCGGCCGCAGTGAGCGCCGCGCCGGCGAGGATTGTGTCATCTCCGGTCTCGCCGTTCGCGGTATCGTTGCCGCCCTGCGAGATGTCGATCGTGTCGCCACTGGCGCCGCCCGCCAGCACATTGTTGGCGCTGCTGCCGCTCAGCGTATCGCTGCCTGCACCGCCGGTGACATTCTCGATCGCGAGGAGTGTGTCGTTGCCGCTCGCGGTCGTCGCCGTTCCACTGCCGAGATCGACCGAAACACCGGCGCCATCGTTCGCGTAGCTGACCGTGTCGATGCCGATGCCGCCGTCGAGCGTGTCGCTTCCCGCGCCGCCATCCAGCGTGTCGTCGCCGTTGCCACCGGTCAGCGTGTTGCTTCCCGCGTCGCCGGTCAGCGTGTCGTTGCCCGTGCCCCCGGTCAGGTTCTCGATCCCGATCAGCGTGTCCGTCCCGATCGCGCTGCCCGTTGCAGTGCCGCTCGCAAGGTTCGCCGTCACACCGGCGCTATCGCCGGTGAAGCTCGCGGTGTCGGTATCGGCGCCGCCGTTCAGCGTATCGTTGCCACCGCCGCCGATCAGCGTGTCGTTCCCCGCGCCGCCTTGCAGCACGTTGGTATTGCCGTCGCCCTTCAGCGTGTCGTCGCCGCTTCCGCCGATCACCGTCTCGATGCTGATCAGCGTGTCGTGACCGATCTCCGTCCCGTTTGCGGTTCCGGCGGCGAGATCCACAAGGACGCTCTGCACCGCGCCGTCATAGCTGACCGTGTCGTTACCGCCGCCGCCGTCGAGCGTATCGTTACCCTGTTTTCCGATCAGCACGTTGGCATTGCCATCGCCGGTGAGCGCGTCGTTGCCGAACCCGCCGATCAGGTTCTCGATCCCCGACAACGTGTCGAGACCAGCATTGCTGCCGGTTGCGGTGCCCGTGGTGAGGTTCGCCGTCACACCGGCGGTATCGGTCGAATAGTCGGCCGTATCGATGCCGCTGCCGCCGATCAGCGTGTCGTTGCCGCGCCCGCCGGACAGCGTGTCGTTGCCGTTGCCGCCGTTGAGTGTGTTGCCGCTATCGTTGCCGGTGAGGATGTCTGCACCGGATCCGCTCGTGACGTTCTGGATGTTCAACAGCGTATCGGTGCCAATGCCGGTGCCGCTCGCGATGCCCAGTTGCAGCAGAACGGACACGCCGCTTGCGTCCGACGCATAGGTCGCGGTGTTGGTGCCGGTGCCGCCATCCAGCACATCGTTGCCCGCGCCGCCGTCGAGCGTGTCGTTGCCGTCGCCGCCGAGCAGCACGTTGTCGCCACCATCGCCGGTCAGCGAGTCGTTGCCGCTGCCTCCGGTGACGTTCTCGATGGTGCTCAGCATATCGTTGCCGATGCCGGTGCCCGTCGCGGTGCCCGTGGCGAGGTTCACGGAAACGGCGCTGGTCTCATCGCTGTAGTCCGCGGTATCGATTCCGCCGCCGCCGACCAGCGTGTCGTTGCCCGCCCGCCCGGCCAGCACGTTGTTGCCGCCATCGCCGATCAGGGTGTCGTCGCCGCCGGTGCCGATGATGTTCTCGAAATTGGTGATCGTATCGTTCTCGATACCCGAACCGTTTGCATTGTGAGCGACAAGGCTCACATATGCACCCTGGTTGTCGCTCGCGAAGCTGACCGTGTCGGTGCCGGTGCCACCGTCCATGGTGTCGTTGCCGGCGCCGCCCTCGATGACGTCGTCGCCGCCGTCGCCGTTCAGGATGTCGGCCCCGCCGCTGCCGTACATCGTGTCGTTGCCGAGGCCGCCGGTGAAGAAGTCCATCCCGGTCGTGCCATAGAAAATGTGGCCGCCGCCGGTGGAGCCGGACAGATTGAGCGTGACCTCTTCGGAGTCGAAATGGAATTCGCCGACGCTGACCATGCCCAGCGACAGATCGACGGTGCCGAACGTCTGCACCGTGATGCTCTTGGCATCGACATCGGTGAAGCCGTCGAGCTGATCGGCCCGCAGGCTGATAGCAAAGCCCGGCGCAAGAAGTTTCTCGACATTGCTGATCGACGCCAGGTTGAGGTCGATGTCGCCCGAAATCTGCAGCGTGTCGTAGCCGATGCCGCCGTCGTAGCCCTCGCCATTCGGGCTGTAGTCGTCGGCAGTGCCGACATAGAGCACGTCGTTGCCGCCGCGCCCGATCAGAGTATCGATGCCGCCGCCAGCGATCAGCGTGTTGTCATTGTCGTCGCCCTTCAGCGTGTCGCTGAAATTGGTGCCGATGATGCCCTGAAATCCGCTCAGCGTGTCGGTGCCGCTGCCGTTGCTGACGAATTGCGCGCCGGTGATCGCGAGATCGACGCTGACGCCGTTGGATGCGTGGGCATAGCTGACGAAATTGACGCCCGTGCCACCGCTCAGCTTGTCGTTGCCGGCGCCGCCATCGATGATGTCGTCGCCATCGCCGCCGTTGATCGTGTCGTTTCCGGCGTCGCCGTAAATGGTGTCGTTGCCACCCAAGCCGTTGATGGTGTCGTCGCCCGACGTTCCGATGAGGTTATCGTCACCGTCGGTCCCATCTATCGTCGCCACGTCGGATCGTCTCCCAGTCCCTTCGAAAACCTTAACGGGGACCGGTTACCGAATGGTTTTTCGTGGAACTTTTCGCGCCCCTTGGGGTCAGTGGCGCAGCGAGCGATAGGGATTGGCCCTGCGCTTGGCCATGCAATACCACGCCGTCGCGCCGATATGCGGCGCCGCGTTGTAAACATCGCCGCCCGCTTTCAGGCCGTCCTTGGATGCGGCGTCGATCCCGCTGCCGTTGGCATTGGGTGCGGAGACCTGGCCAACCTCGATATCCTGAATGAGCGCGGCATAGGCGGTGTCGTCGCCGGTCTGTCCGCGGAAGGCGAGAGCCGCCGCCGCGTGGCCGGTGCCCTCGTACCAGACGCCGCTGCGGTCGGCGACGTCGAAGCTCAAGCCCTGAAAGGCGCCGCTCGTCGCGGTCAGATGCGTCAAAGCCCAATCGATTGAGCTCTGATATTCGGGCAATGCGAGCGAGAGGTAGCTCCAGGTCTGCACGTCCTCCGGCGTCGGGTCGCCCTTGTTGACGGTCACGCCGTCGAGGCCGGTGCCGATGTAGAAATTGCCGGCCTGCGGATTCCACATCGTGCGCAGGAAGGCGAGCGCCGACTGCGCATCCTTCTTCCAATGCGCTTCCTTCGTCGCGCTGCGCATCAGCGTGAAGAAGGCATAGGCGTCGATGTTGTGCTCTGTCGACTTCCACATGATCTTCGACTGGTCCGCCAGCACGCCGCCGCTGAAGCCGCCGGCGCCGCGCGAATCTTTGGCCGAAGTTTCGATGTATGTGCCGATGGCTTTCGCCGCAGCCAGGAAACGCGGTTCTTTCGTCACGCGATAGAGCTGGATGAACGCAATGCCCGTCCACGCCATATTGCCGGTGTAGCTGTCGCTTTGCGCCGTCGCGACATTGGCGCGGCCGTTGTCCTTGGCCAGCTGCTTCGCCTCGTAGGCGTTGCGCACACGCCCGTCGTTTATCCCGTCATGAGTCTGGACATAGATCAGTGCATCCCCAAGCACCATCGCGCGCTGCACGTCTTCTGGCGTCGCCCGGGCGAGCAGGGCGGTGATGACGAGATCGTTGTCGTAGGTGAATGCGGTACTGCCGGTGCTGAAGGTCGGCGTGGAGGTGTAGCTGCGAACCAAGCGAAGCGTCCCGCCCTGGCTGTATGCATCCATCATAGAATAGAGGTAGCTGTAGGCCTTGCTGATCGGCGTCGTCTTTGCCGGCGCGGCGGGTGTCACGAAGCAGGCGAGGCACAGGCAGGCAATGCCCAGCGATTTGATCAACGCTTTCATGCTTCAACGCTCCGGTACGCAGGTACGAGCGGTATCTAGCGGCAAAATCCCGGTTTCGCTATCGCCGGATTGCGGAACCCGGCAGCAACATCAATGCAGCGACAACGACGCCGCCTCGACCGCGTTTGTCGGCGCAGGCTGTGAGTGGCTTAAACGCCGCGACCATGGGATGAGGGCGGCCAGGAGCACGCCCGACGCAGCACATACGGCTGCGGTAAGTATGAAGAACGCGGCCGGCGAAAGCTGACCCCAGAGCGTGCCAAGTGCACCGGCTGCAAAGTTGCCGGCGAACGATGCCAGAAACCACGCTGCGATGGTCGTTGCGGCGAAGCTCGCGGGTGCAAGGCGGCCGAAAAGGCCGAGGCCAACCGGGAGTATGAAGAGTTCGCCGAGCGTGTAGATGAGGAAGTACGCGACCAACCATGACCAGTTCGCGGTGCCAGAGCCAGCGGCCGACGCGGCAAAGGCGAGGATGAGATACGACGCGGCGGTGATGAACGCACCCAGCGCCATCTTGGTGATGTCGCCCGGCTCGCGCCCCCGCCGCCCAAGCTGCGTCCACAACAGAACCATGAACGGCGTCAGCACGAAGATGAAAGCCGGATTGAGCGACTGGAACCACGTCATCGGAATCGTGCCGATGCCGTGCACCACGCGATCGACCCCGGTGTCGGACCACAGCGCGACCGAATTACCGACCTGCTCATACGCGGCGCGATAGGCAACGACGATGAGTGCAACCGCGGCCAGCATGACATAGACGTGCACCGACAATGTCTCCGTTGGCTTCGTCACCTTCGGCTCATTGCGCGGATCGGCGGGCAGGTAATGCTGCCCGGCGAGATAGATGAGCAGTCCGGCGAGCATACCGACACCGGCGAGGGTGAAGCCCCAATGCCAGCCATACACTTCACCCACTGTGCCGCAACCGATGGACGCAAAGATCGCGCCGAAGTTCACACCGGCATAGTAGATATTGTAGGCACCTACGCGGCGCGGATCGTCCGCGGCGTAGAGCAGATTGATCTGGCTCGGCAGGCTGGGCAGGAACAGGCCGTTGCCGATGGCGATGGTGGCGAGCGCGAAATACAGCGCCGGCGGAAACGCCATCATGAAATGGCCGAGCGCCATGATCGCGCCGCCGATGATCACCGCGCGCTTGCGCCCCAGCCAGCGGTCGGAGATCGCGCCGCCGAACAGCGGCGTGAAATAGACGAACGAACCGTAGAGCCCATAGACCAGCGAGGAATGCTGCTGGCTGAACAGCAGCTCCTTGGTCATGTAATACACCAGCAAGGTCCGCATGCCGTAGAACGAGAACGCGGTCCACGTCTCGGTAAGAAAGAGAATGGTGAGGCCGCGCGGCTGGCTGAACCAGGTTTTGGTGGTGTCGGTCATGCGT
>DATAHD010000499.1:0-1870 GCA_036263395.1 Rhizomicrobium sp.
AGGGCCTCACGCCGGTCGTGCCCTGCCAGGGCTCCGTCGGTGCCTCCGGCGATCTCGCGCCGCTCGCGCACCTCTCCGCCGTTCTGCTCGGAATCGGCGATGCGCATGTCAGCGGCAAGAAGGTCACCGCCAAGACCGCGCTCGCGAAAGCCGGCCTCACGCCGCTGACCCTCGGCCCAAAGGAAGGCCTCGCGCTCCTCAACGGCACGCAGGTCTCCACTGCGCTCGCGCTCGCAGGCCTCTTCGAAACGGAAAAAGTCTTCGCCGCCGCTATCGTCGCCGGTGTGATGTCGACCGACGCGCTCAAAGGCTCAGACGTCCCGTTCGATGCGCGCATCCACGAACTGCGTGGTCAGCCGGGCCAGATCGCGGTCGCCGCGCGCCTGCGCGGCCTCATGGCGAAAAGCGAAATCCGTGAGTCCCATCGTGCGCCCGGCGCCGACGACAAGGTGCAGGACCCATACTCCTTCCGCTGCCAGCCGCAGGTGATGGGCGCCGCCCTCGATGTCATGCGCAACGCCGCCCGCACGCTCGAGATCGAGGCCAACGGCGTCACCGACAATCCGCTGGTACTAAGCGACACCGAAGTCGTCTCGGGCGGCAACTTCCACGCCGAACCCGTCGCTTTCGCCGCCGACCAACTCGCGCTCGTGCTCTGCGAAATCGGCAACATCTGCGAACGCCGTGTCGCCGTGCTCGTCGATCCAAAGATGAGCGGCTTGCCCGCGTTCCTCGTCAAAGAGTCCGGCCTCAACTCCGGCTTCATGATCGCACAGGTCACCGCCGCCGCGCTGGTGGCGGAGAATCGCATGCTTGCGCACCCAGCGTCCGTCGACACCGTTCCGACCAGTGCCAATCAGGAAGACCACGTCTCGATGGCGACCCACGGCGCGCGCCGTCTGCTCGACATGGCGGAGAACGCCGCCACCGTCACCGCCATCGAACTGCTGGCGGCAACGCAAGGCCTCGAATTCCACAAACCGCTAAAAAGCTCACCGCCGCTCGAAGATGCTGCTCACGGTATCCGCGCATTGGTGAGGCCGTACGAGCGTGACCGCTACTTCGCACCGGACATCGCGGCAATCACGGCACACGTCCGCGCCGGACATCTGCGCCCGTTTGCCGGCGACCTGTTGCCGTCTGCTAGTCCGGTTTGATACGGCCGAGCGCATCCGATGTCGGAGGCAAGTCGGTGATGTCCGGCAAATGCGAAACATCGGGCTCGCCATTGCGGATCTCGGCGTCGCGATGCTGGCGATACGCACTGCGCGCGGCGGCGTAAGGATCGGCCGAGGCCTCGATCTGCTTCACCGCGTCTGCCGATTGCGCCTGACCATCGACCAGTCCCGCGATGTGCCGGCCGACCAGCAGCGCATGCCGACCGCTGAAGTCGAGATAATAAAGCGGATCGAGGAACGCATCTGCGAAATGCCCCGCCAGATCGCGCGGCGGCGACGGCCCCACCAACGGCAACACCAGATAGGGCCCCTCACCGACGCCGTAGTAGCCGAGCGTCTGCCCGAAGTCCTCCGTGTGCCGGGGTACACCACCCAACGACGAAGCCACGTCGAAGAAACCACCAAGCCCGAGGGTTGAGTTGAGGCCGAAGCGATAGAACGTCTGCAACGCGCGTTTCGGCTGGCCCTGCAGCACATCGTTTCCGAACGTCACCGGCGCCGACAGGTTGTTCAGCGCATTGTGCACGCCCAACCGCACCGGCTTCGGCACCACGGCTGTGTAGACGCTCGCCACCGGCACGCCGACATAGCGCGTGATCGCGAAATTGACGTCGAACATCACCCGGTTCACGGGCTCGATCGGGTCGTTGTTGTCTTTTTGCTCTTGTGTGGTGGCGCATCCGCCCAGCGCC
>DATAHD010000500.1:0-8009 GCA_036263395.1 Rhizomicrobium sp.
GTTCATCGACAGCAGCTCTTCTTCCAGCCACTCGATCGCCGGCAGATCGAGATGGTTGGTCGGCTCGTCCAGCAGGAGCACATCCGGATTCGGCGCCAGCGCTCGGGCCAGCGCAGCACGGCGAGACTCACCGCCGGAGAGATGGCTGACACTCTCGCTGCCCGTCAGGCCCAACTTGCCCAGCAACGTGAAGGCGCGGGTCGGATCGTCCGTCTCGGTCAGGCCCGCTTCGACATAGTCCCGCACGGTCGCAAACCCGGCGAGGCTTGGCTCCTGCGGCAGGTAGCGGATCAGGGCACCAGGCTGGGCGAAGCGGCGGCCGCCATCGGGCTCGACCAGCCCAGCAGCGACCTTCAACAGAGTGGATTTTCCGGAGCCGTTGCGACCAACCAGACAGAGCCGCTCGCCCTCGCCCACGAACAATTCCGCACCGTCCAGAAGGTCGGTGTTCCCGAACGTGAGCTCGATGTTTTGCAGGGTCAACAGGGGGGCGGCGGCCATGCGCGCCTTGTGGCGTTTCCGGCCTTCCGCGTAAAGAGAAACCTCCCGCTGCCCTGGAACTGCCATGCATATCGATGAAGCGATCCGCGCCCGCAAATCCGTCCGCGCCTTCAAGCCCGACCCGGTGCCGCGCAAACTGATCGAGGAATTGCTGGAGATCGCAGCCCGTGCCCCCTCCGGTACCAACATCCAGCCGTGGAAAATGCATATCGTTGCCGGCGATGCTCGGCGGCGATTGGTGGAAGAGGTGCTGGCGCATCGCGAGACAAATCCCCCGGACACCCGTGCCGAATTCCCACGCATGAACAAGCGCAAGGAGCCGTACCAGAGTCGCATGCGCAAGCTGGGCAAGGACATGTACTCGCTGATCGGTATTCCAAAGGGCGACGAGGCGGCAGGCTGGGCGCAGTGGGGGCGGAACTACAAATTCTTCGACGCGCCCATCGGCATCATCTTCACCATCGACAAGGAGCTCGACTGCATGAGCTATGTCGACCTCGGCATGTTCATGCAGACCTTGATGCTGGCGGCACGGGCGCGCGGTCTCGATACCTGCGCGCAGGGTGCCTGGAATGCGATGTGGACTGCGACGCGGCGCGTGCTGAACGTGCCGGATGAGGACTACATCGTCTGTGGCATTTCCCTTGGCTATGCCGATGACACGCACCCCGTGAACACATTGGTGAGCGAACGCCTTGGCGTGCAGGAGTTCGCGACCTTTCACGGGTTCTGACGCATCGCCATTCAAAGGTTGATACGTCTAGTGGCCAACTGCGCGGTGAACTTTTCGACAGGTTCATGGATGTCTGCCTTGCTATCTTCTGCCCGGCACCTACTTTGAACGAGCAAGCGGTCCCGGTGCGATGTCTCGTGTTCGTCTTGCCTTCGAAACTGTTCGTAGAAATGGTGTAAGGATCGGCACCGAGATCCTGATCAACTTCGCCTTGCCGTATCTCATTTATAGCCTGTTGCAGCCCAAGTTCGGCGACGTGAAAGCGCTGATCGCGTCGTCGGCACCGCCGATGTTGTGGAGCATCGGCGAGTTCTTCCGTCACCGCCGTGTGGACGCTGTTTCGATGCTGGCGCTGGGCGGCATCGTGCTCTCACTACTCGCCTATATCGGTGGTCGCGGCGTGAAATTCCCGCAACTGCGGGAGAAGCTTGTCACGGTGATTATCGCTGCCGTATTTCTGGGCTCAGCCGCTATCGGCAAACCACTGATCTATCAACTCGCGCGGGCCGGCATGCAGCGCAACAACAACAGCGTCGAACTCGAACGCTTCGAGCGCATTCGCGACGACGCCGGCTTCAAACGCGTGATGATGCTGATGACGCTCGTATGGGGCTTCGGTCTGCTGGCGGACGCCGCGGTCTCGGTCGCGCTCGTCTTCGTGCTGCCGATCAAGACCTATCTGATCGTCAACCCGGCACTTGGCTACACCACCATGGGCGCCTTGTTCGCCTGGACATTCTGGTGCAGCCGAAAGAAACGCGCCGAGGGCGAAGCGCGGCGTGCGGCAGAAGAGGCCACGAACGCCGTTCCGGCCTCGCTCTCTACGACGACTGCGGCTGATTAAGACCTTCCAGAAGCAACTCGAGTGCGGCTTTGGTGAAGGCACGCATATTTTCGACGCGATCGCTATCGCCGGTTTCAACGGTCGTTGCCGTCTCGATCTCGCCAGCCACCGCGATACAGGTATGGCCTGCCGCATCGCCGTATGGATTGCCGGTCGGCCCCGCGGCACCAGTCTCGGACAGGCCCCAGTTCGCACCGAAGCGGTCGCGCGCGGTGCGTGCAAGCAGCATAGCGTAGGGCTCGCTTGCCGAGCGCATGCCCGCGACGCCTTCTTTCGGGATATCCATAAGAAGGACCCGGGCTTTCGCCGTGTAGACGACCGCGCCACCGAGGAAATATTTCGACGCGCCCGGCACCGCGAGCAGGACTGCCGACAGCAGGCCACCACTCGACGATTCCGCAATGGATACCGTCTCGCGCCGCGCCTTGAGCTTCTCGCCGACCTCTTCCGCTAGCGGCAACAATTCTCGCATGATGTCCCCTCAGTTCCTTGCGCTGATGCCGCCGTCGATGGTGACGATGACACCGCTGGTATAGCCGGAACGGTCGCTGGCGAGAAATGCCATCATGTCGGCGATCTCACGCGGTTTGGCAGCGCGGCCGAGTGGAAAGCGCGCCATCATCTCGGGGTAGCGGCTCTCGTCGCCGAACTGTGTTTCCGCCTGGCGTTTCATCAGCGAGACAATGCGGTCGGTCTCGACCGGACCCGGATTGATGCCCACGACGCGGATGTTGTCCTGCAGGCTTCGGCCACCGAGGGCGCGTGTGAAGGCCATCAGCGCGGCGTTGCCTGCGCTGCCCGCGATGTAGTTGAAGTCGAAACGCTCACCTGCTGCGCCGATATCGTTGACGATCACGCCGCGGCCGCGCGCTTTCATCTGCGCATAGACGAGACGCGTGAGGTTGATATAGCCGAACACCTTCAGGTCCCAGGCGTGCCGCCACTGTGCTTCGTCGATACGCGCGAGGGAGCCGCCGGGAATGTCGCCGGCGTTGTTGACGAGAATGTCGATGTCTTTCGTGGCATTGGCGAGGCGCGCGATGTCTTCGGAGCTGCGAAGGTCCACCGCATGCACCGTTGCCCTGATGCCATGCTGCCCGGCAAGCCGATCCGCCAGGGACTTCAGGGCCTCGCCGCTGCGTGCCGCTAGATGCACGTTGCAGCCTTCTTCGGCGAACACTTCGGCGGCCGAAGCACCAATGCCTTTGGAGGCACCGGAGATGAGAACGCTTTTGCCCTTGAGGTTGAGGTCCATGCGAGGCTCCGTCAGACGCGTTCGAGGAGCGCCACTGTACCCTGTCCGCCGTCGGCGCACACCGAAACGATGCCGCGCGAACCTTTCGGCAGGGCCGCGATCTCCTTTGCCGCCTGGCTGAGGACGCGCGCCCCCGTGGCAGCGAAGGGGTGGCCGATGGCGAGCGAGCCACCATGCGGATTGACGCGGCCCCATGGGAAGGCGCCGAGGTCGGCATCGACCTTCGCCTTCTCGCAGCGATAGGTGGGGTCGCTCGCCGCCTTTATGTTGGCGAGAACCTGGGCCGCGAACGCTTCGTGGATGTTCCACGATGCTACGTCGGCGAAGGTGAGTTTGTTGCGGGCGAGCAAGCGCGGGATCGCGCGTGCCGGCGCCATCAGGATGCCCTCGTCCTTGTAGTGCATCGCTGTGATTTCCCAATCGACGAGGCGCACCGTGGGCTGCACACCAAGACGTGCGACACCTTCGCTGTCCGCCACCCAGATCGATGCGGCGCCATCGGTCAACGGTGACGAATTGCCGGCGGTCAGCGTGCCCTTGCCGCTCACGCGGTCGAATGCGGGGGGGAGTTTGGCCAATTTTTCGAGTGTCGTATCGCGGCGTGGTATGGTGTCGTGATCGACAGCCTCAAACGGAAGGATCAGATCGGCGAAGAAACCACTGTCCTGTCCCGCGATGGCGCCCTGATGGCTGAGCAATGCACGCTTGTCCTGATCTTCGCGGCTGATCTGGTAGAGCTTGGCGGTATCCTCTGTGTGCTCGCCCTGGCTGCGACCGCTCTGCTTGTTGGTCCAGCCGTGGATCGGCAGATTGAAATCTCCCGCGGTGAGATGCGTCAGCGCTTCCGCTGCGCCGGCGGGGTCCTTCGGGAATTGCGCGATGATGCGGTCGGAGATTTCCATCTTCAGCGCCAACGGCACATGACTCATTGTCTCCACCCCGCCAACCAGCGCGAGATGCATGTCGCTTTTGCCGACCATGCCGGCCGCCGCAATTGTGCCGACGAAAGACGAGGAGCATGCCAGCACGGTGGAGAATGCGGGAATCTCCGGATCGAGACCGGCTTCGTACACCAGCTCGCGCGCAATGTTGGAGACGATGGGATCCGGGATCACCTGCCCCCAGACGAGCACGTCGGGCCGCGCCCGCGCGCCCATGGCCTTCGCGACCGGAATGGAGAGCTCAAGCGCCGTGTGCTTGGCGAACACCGTGCCAGCCTTGACGAATGGGCTGCGCAGGCCGGGTACGAGATAGATGTCCGACATAATGGTTCTCCGGAGATGTCCGCACTCTAACGCGGGCGCGGGCTTGACGCGCGCAATGGTTTGCGTGTGCGAGCAGAAACATAGATGTAATCGTCACGGGTGAGGCGGCGGCCAGTCTTGCGATCGACCATGACAGGGTCGGCAATGTTGCCGGTCTTGCGGTCGGCGATCAGAACGCTAGGCCCCTCAGGCGCGAAGTGGCGGCTTCCCCAGACCGTGAGTGCGACAAGCACCTCGGCGAAATCCTCGGCCTTTTGTGTGGGCGCATATTCGTAGCGCGGCGGGCGAGTTTGATACCGCCGGCGGGTCAGAAGGCCATCCTTCACCAGCGCGTTGAGACGGCGGGTCAGCATACCGGGCGCGATGCCCAGATTCTCCTGAAGCGCGTCGAAGCGGCGGATGCCGCCGAGCACATCGCGCAGGATGAGGATGCTCCACCACTCCCCCACCCGCTCCAGTCCGCGTGCGATTGGACACGTCATTTTTGTGAATGGCGTGCGGCGCATACCCCTTATGCCTCACTGGTGACTATCATCATGATAGTTATATGATCCTCGAGGCGAGCAAGCCAACCCCGATGAAGGAGACTTTCAGCCATGCCGAACCATGAGCCCGTGAAAGGCAGCGTTCTTATCTTCGGTGTCGGCGCTAGCGCCGGTCTTGGCGCGGCAATCGCGCGGAGGTTTTCGCGCGAAGGGTACCCTGTGGCAATTGCCGGGCGAACGCCCGCGAAGCTGGAAGCAACTCTGGCTGAGTTGAAGGCAGCCGGTGCGAACGCGATTGCACTCACAGGCGATGTTACCAAGGCGGAAGACGTACAGGGCTTCGTCGAAGCCGCGGCAAAGCTCGCGCCGCTGGCGATAGCGGTGCACAACGCCGGCAGCAACGAACCGGCCCCGTTCCTGAAGGTGACGGAAGAGCGATTCACCAGGCACTGGCGCGAACACGCGCTCGGCGGATTTCTGCTGGCACAAGCGGCACTGCCAAAGCTTGTCGAGCGCGGCGGCGGCTCACTGTTCTTCACCGGTGCTTCGGGCTCCCTGCGCGGCAAAGCGAACTTCGCGCCGTTCGCAGCAGCGAAAGCCGCGGTGCGCAATCTGGCGCAGAGCATCGCGCGCGAGTACGGGCCGCAGAACATCCATGTCGGCCATGTCGTGGTCGATGGCGGTATTGATGGCGACAGGCTCAACAGGTTCGTGCCGGGACTGAAGGCGCAACGTGGCCCCGACGGCATGCTCGATGTCGATGCGATTGCCGACGCCTATTGGGCGATGCACATCCAGCACCGCAGCGCCTGGACGCTGGAACTGGATGTGCGGCCGTGGTCGGAGAACTTCTAGACTACACGCGCAATCGGGACCGTGGCGTCGGCTGTAACCGCAGTCGCTCAACAGGCTTGGTCAGTTGATCGGTCAGGTCGGGTGGCAATGGAAATCGGGGCGAATCCCGCTCCGACAGAGCGAACCACACGAACACATTCTCACCTTCCCGGATGGGGTGACGCGGGAAGTTGTTCTCCGCGGTCTCCGATATCAGCGCGGCAAGAAACGTCGCGCCCAGTGCTTCGATGTCTGGAATCATCTGGCGAAAGGCGTGCCGTGACGCCTCACCGAGGGTTGCGCCGAAGCTACAGATGTTCGCTGTTATCACGCCGCTTGGTTCACTTGGCGAGCCCGGCGCCGCTCGCGTAGCTGGAACAGCAAAGCCCGCCCCTTCCCACGCCGGTTTGAGCAACAGCACATTGTCCGAGTCGGCGATACAGGCATTCGCCGCTTCACGATGCTGCTTCCAGTGCTCACCATCGTAGAACGCATGCATCATGCGCTTGCGGGACGGCATGTCGGCGTGACCGCGGATCCAGACGAAGCGGTCCGGATCGTCGAGATCGCGGAATTGGCCAACGATGCAGGCGCCGTGTGCTTCCTGCGGCTCAAGAAACTCCCGATCGAAGAACGCGACGAACGCGTCGCGCTTGCCCGGCTGCATCGCGTATTGGCGAAGCTCGAAGGTCTGCATTATGCCGTCCTCGTGAAACGCATTTCCCAGTTCGTCTCCCACGTCTGACCGCCATCGGGCGAAAATGCCTGTTGCCAGTGCGCCGTGTCCGCGCCGATTTCCGACCAGATGAAGCGCACCTTGATCGGCTTGCCGTCGATCGTCTCATCGGCGAAGAACGTGCCGACGCCATTCACAAAGGAGCCCTTCATCGGCGCGTCGAGCGTGTGCGGATTGCGGCCGTCGAGCCACCAGATCGCCCATTCCTGCGTTTTCGGATCGAACGCACGCAGCGTGACAGCACGATAGGCACCGCCCGGCAGGTCGAGCACGTTGTCGTCCATGTTGCCCTGACCGCCGAGCGTCGGGATGGTGGTGCAGGTGCCGGTGAAATCGAGCCATTCGCTGCAGTCGGCGAGCCATTTGTTCCGCCGCCGATGTGCAACGCGCCAGGAGCCGAAGAAGAAGTCGAAATCGCGCGCGCTCATTTCGACACCTTCACGAAATCGGTGGTCCAGTTCACTTCCCACGTCTTGCCACCGTCGGGTGAGAACGCTTGCTCCCAATGACTGGTTGTGGGTGTCAGGTTGTGCCAGGTGAAGCGCACCTTGATGAGCTTTCCGCGCAAGGTGTCGTCGGCATAGAACGTGCCGATACCGTTCACGAACTTGCCACGAACCGGCGGATCGATCGGCACCGATGGCATGCGTCCGTCCAGCCACCAGATCGACCACTCTCCGGTTTTGGAGTCGTAAGCCCGCAGCGTCACACCGCTGTAGGCGCCGGACGGCAGGTTGAACGCGTTGTCATCCATGTTCGCGGCACCGTTCATCAGCAGATGCGCATCCTGAGTCCCGTCGAAATCGACCCATTCATGGCTTCCCATCAGCCGCTCTTTCAGACGGCGATGATGCGTCTTCCATTTCCCAGCGATGAAATAGCCCACTGAGATCGGGTGCGCTGTTTGAGGGCTTGGGCGGATCTTCATAAGCGAGCGCTGGCCTGCCCGCCGCCAGCAACAGCATGCTCGCCGCCGCTACAAAGGTGGATTTTCGCATGTCGGTAACCTCCGTTGTTGTGCACGGTGGTGTAGCGTCATAAACATGCCATCGAATGTCATGTATTGGGAGTTAGCTTCCAAAATGCTCGCGAGTCGTCTTCTTTCGATCCTGATGCTGCTGCAGGCCCGCGGCCGGGTCAGCGCGACCGATCTTGCGGCAGAGTTCGAAGTGTCGGTGCGCACGATCTATCGCGATGTCGATCAGCTCAGCGCCGCGGGGATTCCGATCTATGCCGAGCGCGGGCGCAGCGGTGGGTTCGCGCTGCTCGACGGTTACCGCACCAAGCTCACCGGCATGACGCAGGCAGAAGCAGAGACATTGTTTCTTGCCGGCCTTCCCGGCCCAGCGGCTGAAC
>DATAHD010000501.1:0-4170 GCA_036263395.1 Rhizomicrobium sp.
CGCCCTTTTCGTCGAGCAGCATGTCGGCGCCGCCGCTCGCCGCCTGGACCAGATCGTCGAACGCCTGCCGCCCGCCATAGGGGCCCTCGGTGTCGTAGCCGACGCAATGGACATAGACCATGCCCGGATTGATCGCCGCCACCTGCTCATAACCAAAGCCCAGGCCGGCCATCGCACTGTTGCGCACGTTGTGGATGAACACGTGTGCCTTCGGAATCAACGCGCGCAGCTTCTCGCGATCTTCCTCCAGCTTGAGGTCGAGCGTGATCGACTTCTTGTTGCGCCCCAGCATCATGAACGTGGAGCCCATGTCCTTGGAGTTCTTCTGCTTCAGGCCGAAGCGCTGCTTGTCGCCGCCCGGCGCCTCCACCTTGATCACCTCGGCGCCGAGATCGCCCAGCGTCTGCGTGGCATAGGGGCCGAAGATGAAACTGGTGAGATCGATGACGGTCACGCCGTGCAGCGGTCCGTGCTTTCCCTTGGTCTGGGCAGTCATGGCGAAACCTTCCGGATGTCTTATTATCGAATAGCGATCCGGGGACTTTATTGCATGGCGGCCAAGGGGCAAGCGGCCAAAAAGAGCGCAGCGCCAAAGGTGGCAAAGCCCGCCAAAACGCCGGTGACCGAGACCGCGATCGCCGACGACAAGGTGAAAGCCGCCACCGGGCGCAACTGGATGGGCTGGTTCGTCATCCTCAACAAGGCGAACGCTAACGCCCGCCCGCACAAGGAAATCGCCGCCCTCCTGAAGGAGAAATACGACGTCCCACCCTGGTGGTCGCAGATGATCACGGTCGAATACGAGCGCGCCCGCGGCGGTCGCAAACTGAACGAGCGCGAAGGCGGCACCTTCTCGGTCAACGTCACAAAGGTGATGCCGGCTGCGCTCCCGGTTCTGTTCGCGGCGGCAACCGATCCCGCGACACGCACGAAGTGGTTCCCGAAAGGCGCCTTCGAGGAAAGCTCAAAGACCGAAAACAAATATTGGCGCGGCAAGTGGAAGGGCACGCGCAAACTCGAGTTCGGCTTCTACGCAAAAGGCGAGGGCAAGGCACAGGTGGCGCTGGAGATCAGCAAGCTCGCAAGCCAGGACGACGTCGAGGCCGAACGCGCTGCATGGAAGGCCGCGATGGAGAAGCTGGGGGCACTGTTGTGAGGGGCGCGGACCAATGGGTGGCGCGCCGGCAAGCGGTGCTGGACAGACTGACGGATGTTGCACGCAACGACGCGCGGATCGCCGCGCTGTGGTTGCAGGGAAGTCTCGCGCGTGGCGACGCCGATCCGTTCTCCGATATCGACGCCTATCTCGCCATCGATGACGCGGCCTTCGATGGCATGTGGACGGACCGCATGGCGCTGCTCGAAAAGATCGGCCGCCCCTATGCCTGGTCGGATGCCACGACACCGGGATTGAAAGCCGTGCATGCGCTGCTGGAAGGCGGTGTGAAGCTGGACCTGCTCCTCGAGCCGCTCTCCAAAGTTGGGCAGCAGAAGCGCCCGGCCATCCGCGTGTTGTTCGATCGCGGTGGCGTCGAGGCCCAGCTCTCCACCGGCTACGAACCGCCCCAAGCGGTGATCGCGCATATCATCGGTGTCATCATCAAGATGACGCGTCAGGGCGCGACATGGCCCCTCCGCCTGCTGCATCGCGACCGCTGGTCGACGCTCGCGATGATGGAGCTCGATCTCATCAACCAGCAGATCGCCCAGCTGATGGTGGTGCAGAGCGACCCGGCAAACTTCTACATGAACGCTTTCTCCTACCACCGCCTCCTCAATCCCGCGCAGCAAGCGACAATCGCCGATCTCACCCGCCGCGCATTGGTGGCGCTGTCAGCCCAAGATGCAGCGGCGCTGAAAGCGGTCCACCTCGATGTTTATGATGCTTTGGCGAGGGAAGGCCGCAACGCCTGCGCCGCGCTCGGCGCGGCGTATCCACTAGGCGACGCCGAAGAACGCGATCTTCGCACGTTGCTTGAGCGCGAATGGCCCGCCTGATACACGGGTTACATGCAGCTCCACCTCTCCGCTTGGCCGGAAATCGAAACCTATCTTCAGACGTCGAAGGCGATCCTGATCCCCATCGGCTCGACGGAGCAGCACGGCCCTAATGGCCTTCTCGGAACCGATGCGCTGTGTCCGGAGATCATCGGCAGCCGCGCCGGCGATGAGGCGGGCATCCTGATCGGCCCGACTTTCAATGTCGGCCAGGCGCAGCATCACATGAGCTTCCCCGGCACCATCACCTTGCGGCCATCCACGATGATCGCGGCGATGAACGACTGGGCGATGTCGCTGACCCGCCACGGGTTCGAGCGCATCTACTGGCTGAATGGTCACGGTGGGAACATCGCGACGATCACCGCCGCGTTCTCCGAGATGTATCACGGAGTGACGTTCGACAAGTCGGGCGGCAACCGTCCGCCGCTGCGCTGCATGCTGCGCAACTGGTGGGAGCTGCCGGGCGTGATGGACCTCTGCCGCCAGCTGTTCCCGGTGGGCGAGGGCAGTCACGCGACGCCCAGCGAAGTGTCCGTCACCTATTTCGGCTATCCGCAGGCGCAGAAGTCCGTCGCGATGTCGCCGAAGATAGCGCCCACCGGCCCGATCTTCGACGCCGACGACTACCGCCGCCGCTTCCCCGATGGCCGCATCGGCTCCGACCCATCGCAGGCCAACGTCGAAGCCGGCGAGAAGATCGTCAAAGCCGCGGTCCGCGGTGTGATCAACGAGTTCCGCAACTTCTCGGCCAGTTGATCGGCCCGCCCGCTGCTCGCGTATAATGTGCGCGACACAGGGGGCACATCATGAAACGCCGGGAATTTCTCGCCGCGGGTGCGGCTGCACTGACGCTGGGTGCCGCGCCGGTGCTCGCTGTGCCTGATATCAAAACCGGCGGCGTGAAGATGATCGCCGTGCCGGGCGGCAATGTCTGGACCAAGCGCATCGGCCACGCGCCGATCAAGGTGTTGCTGCTGCACGGCGGGCCGGGCTTCAGCCACGACTACTTCGAATGCTTCGAGGACTTCCTGCCGCCGGCCGGGATCGAGTTCTATTATTACGACCAGCTGGGCTGCGGGAATTCCGATCATCCTAACAACGACAAGCTTTGGACGATCGCGCGCTATACCGAGGAGGTGGAGGCGGTCCGCAAAGCTCTCGGCCTCGACCACTTCATTCTCTACGGCCACTCCTGGGGCGGCATGCTCGCGATCGAGTATGCGCTCAAATACGGCCAACACCTCAGCCGCCTCGTGATCTCCGATATGACGGCGGGCATCGACGATTACGTCGTGCATGCGAACGCGATCCGCGCCGCATTGCCCGCGGCCGATCAGGCGACGCTCAACAAATACGAGAAGCTGCACCAGACCGACGCCGCGCCCTACCAAGCCGTCATCGACAAGATCAACGCCGAGCATGTCCTGCGCCTACCGCAGCCGTGGCCGGAGCCGGCGATGCGCGCGCTGATCCATGCCAACCAGCACATCTACAACTATATGCAGGGGCCGAACGAGTTCTCGATCACGGGCACCCTCAAACATTGGAGCCGCTGGGCCGACCTGCCGAAGATCAAGACGCCGACGCTCGTCATGGGCGCGAAGTACGATGAGATGGACCCCGATCAGGTTCGCCGCGAAGGCAAGCTGATCCCGAACGCGCGCACCTGGATCAGCGACAAGGGCAGCCACCTCTGCATGTGGGACGACCAGGCCGCATACTTCAACGCGCTCGTGCCGTTCCTAAAAGGGCAGGCGTAATACAGGCGTCGTGCTGCAGCGGCGGAAGCATGCTGCAGCACCCACCGGCCCTGAGGAATTGCGCTAGACCGCGACGGCTGCCTCGATCATCCGTGCGAGTTCGTCCTTGAGCTGCAGCTTGCGCTTCTTCAGGCGCGCGAGCAGCGCTTCATCGGACGCGTTGTCGTTCGCCAGCAATGCGATCGTGTCGTCGAGATCGCGATGCTCCTGCAGCAGAAACGCCCGCCGCGCGAAGGCGCCGGTCTCACCGTGATTTTTCGTGTTGTCCCAGGAAAGCGCCGTCTCTTGCGGCTGCTCCAGAACGCTTGTCTGACCGTCGGAATGCATGATGAACACCCTCTCGAATGAACCTCTGCTTCCCAGTCGACACCCCACACCACCCAACCACATCCGCCTCTGCGGGCAGAAA
>DATAHD010000502.1:0-3048 GCA_036263395.1 Rhizomicrobium sp.
GCGGAAGGCTCCGCGATGCTGCCGCTGTTGATGGCGCTCTACACCGGCATGCTCGGCGATGCCGCCGCGATGCTGAAGCCGCGCGTCGACAGCGAGATCGCGAGCCACCTCGACTACATGCAGGCCGGTCTCGGCGACAAAGCGTTCTTCGTCGGCAACGAACTCACGGGCGCCGACATCCAGTTGCTCTTCGTGCTGGAAGCGGCCGGTGCGCGGCTTGATCCGTACCCAAAACTCGTCGCCTATCGCACCGCGATGCAGAACCGCCCCGCTTACCGGCGCGGCATCGAAAAGGGTGGTCCCTATCAGCTGATGGGCCGCTAGCCGTAAAAGGGGAGGGCATGGCGCTATGATTGATCACGTCTCCGTCGCCGTCAGCGATCTCGCACGCAGCGTCGCGTTCTACGAGGCCGTTCTGTCACCGCTCGGCCTCACCAAACTGGTGGCGTGGGACAACCGTGCGGGCTTCGGCAAGACCTATCCGGAGTTCTGGATCAACCTGCGCGAAGGTCTCGCCAAAACGCCGGAGACGACCGGCATCCACATCTGCCTGCGCACCCGCAGCGAAGACAATGTCCGTGCCTTTCACGCTGCGGCTCTGGCGAATGGCGGTGCAGACGCCGGCGCCCCCGGCCCGCGTCAGGCTGCGATGACCACCTACTACGGCGCCTTCATCTTCGATCCCGACGGCAACAAGCTCGAAGCCGTCACCTTCCCCGCCCCCTAACGGCATCACCCGGTCGCACTTTTTCAGCGCGATCCGGGTGATCCAATTTCTCTTCGTTTGAAAGCGCGGCGTTACGCCTTCGCGCTCGCGATATATCGATCCGTGATCCCGTCCAGCATCGCGAGCGGCACCGCGCCGCCGATCAGCACCGCGTCGTGGAATTTCTTGATGTCGAACTTCGCACCCAGCGCTGCCTTGGCTTTCTCACGCTCTTTCAGGAACGTCAGCTTGCCCAGCATGTAGCCGCAGGCCTGGCCCGGCTGCACGCAATAGCGCTCGACTTCTGACACGGCGGTCGCTTCCTGATCGCCGATCGTATCGACGAAGAATTTGATCGCTTCTTCGCGCGTCATTTTCATTGCATGCATGCCGCTGTCGACGACCAGTCGCACCGCGCGGAACATCGCATCGTGCAGGAAGCCGATCTTGCCCAGCGGATCGCCCTCATACATCCCCATCTCGTCCGCCAGCTGCTCGGCATAAAGCGCCCAGCCTTCGATGTACGCGGAGAAGTACGACAGCTTGCGGATCAGCGGCATCTTCGCTTCACGCTGGATCGACTGCTGCAGGTGATGCCCCGGAATCGCTTCGTGATAGGACAGCGTCGGCAGCACCCAGCTCGGATGCTCCGCCGTGTCGCGCAGGTTGATCCAGTAGATGCCGGGCCGTTTGCCGTCGAGCGACGGCGAATTGTAATAGCCGCCGGCCTGGCCCGCTTCGATCTCCTTCGGCACGCGCTGGATGCGCACATCGGCTTTGGGCAGCGCGCCGAAATAGTCCGGCAGCTTCGCCCGCACCGTCTGCACCTTCACGTTCAAATCGGCGATCAGCTTTTCTTTGCCCGCGTCGGTGTTCGGATAGTGATACTTCGGATCGGAGAACATCGCGCGCAGCCGCTCGCCGACGGTGCCTTTGGTCAGGCCCTGCGTCCTCATGATCGCGTCGATCTTGGCGGTGTGGTCCTTGATGATCTCGAGACCGGTCTTGTGAATCTCCTCCGCCGACATCGACGACGTCGTCCAGAACAGCACGCTGTCGCGATAATACTGCTCGCCGTTCGGCAGCTTCCACACGCCGGCGTCGTGCGTCGCCTTCTTCTGTACCTCTTCCATCAGCGCGATCTGGCGATCCAAAGCCGGATACACCTTGTCGTTCATGATCTTGGCGGCACGCGCCCCCCAATCGCCATCGATCTTCTTCTCGGCGGTGCGACGCACCAAGGATTGGGTCATCGTCGCGCTCTCGGCCGGTGCGCTGCGCAAGCCCTTCATCTGCGTGATCGTCTTGGCAACGGAGAAATCCGGTGGGATCACGCCCATCGCCACGTCGTGGCGCACGACATCGGCTTCCTGATCGAGCGCCCGGCCAAGCTGGTCGAGGCGGGAGAGATACGCCTCCGCATCCTCCTTCGTCTCGATCGGATGCTGATTGTCCATGAAGGACGGGGCCTGATTGTAAAGCCCGCCCATCTGGCTGATCGCGTAGGGGAGCCCCGCGCCGCCATTGCTGAAGTTGTAGCGCTTGTTGAAATCGTCGCCCGTTTTCAGGCCGTACATCACCACGTCATAGGTGACTTGGTCTTCGCCACTGACCGAATTGCGGTCGAACGCGCTCAGTCGCTGCAGCTGGCTCGCGTTCAGGTCCTTGTTCTTCTGGATGCCAGCGAGTGAAGCATCATCCACCTCGCTGCGCTCATGCGCTCGTGGCCCGACGTCGACACCCAGCGACGTCGCGAAGATCGGCGAGGCGTCGATGTTCTCGTCCATGAAGGTGTCGAAGAGCTTGTTCAACGCCTCGCTGCCACCGGCCGGCGCGTTCGCCGCGAAGGCGGTGGGTGTAAGGGCAAGGGCGGCGGCGCTGGCGGCGCTGGTCTTCAACATGGAACGGCGGTTAAGCATGCAACGGGAACCCCTCGGATGACCGAAAACACGTAGGCTCCCATGTGCAACCTCACAAGAAGTGCGTGCACACGCAACATCACTTTATTGTGCGGGGCAACGGCTGTGCCCGCGCATGCCTTCACACTAGCGGGTGTCTCAGGCGGCGTTTGCGAAGCGTTCGCGGGCCTGCATCAACCGCCCGGTCGCCGGCACCAGCTTGGTCGCGGCGCCGAGGCCGAACGGCGGCATGTTGCCGTAGATGCATTCGTATTTGCCCGGCTCGATCAGATAGGTCTCGTGCCAGATGCCGATAGAGTCGTCCTGAAACAGCTCGCGCATGAAGCGCCCCCACGCCGGTGCGTGCTCGGCGTTCTTGTCGTTCGCATAGGCGACCAGCTGATCGAAACTCTCCCAGTATTGCTGCACCACAAGGTTCGGCCA
>DATAHD010000503.1:0-4026 GCA_036263395.1 Rhizomicrobium sp.
CCGGAAGGCGCCGGCTGGTTCTTCAAGATGAAGATCGCCGACAAAGGCGAACTCGCCAAGCTGATGACCGAAGACCAATACGCCGAGTTCGTGAAGGGCCTCTAACAAAACTTAACTGTCATGGCCCACCGGAGTGTGGGCCACCCAGTTGGTGAGAGAACAAATGCTTCCAGATGAATCTGAGCATCGTCTTCGAGATGGAGCTCGCGTCACCTGGGTGGCCCGCACCAGGCGGGCCATGACACCGAGGAGTTGGAATTGAAATGAGATACTTACCCCTCACCCCCGACGATCGCCGCGAGATGCTCGCGAAGATCGGTGCCGCCAACATCGACGCACTGTTCCGCGATGTGCCGAAATCCGCCGTCGTCGCCCGCTCGATCTTCGATCTGCCCGACACGCAGGGCGAACTCGAGGTTGATCGAGCGCTCTCGCGCATGGCGGCGAAGAACACCGCTGCCGGTAGCGCGCCGTTCTTCTGCGGCGCTGGTGCCTACAAGCACCACGTCCCCGCCGCCGTCGATCATCTGATTCAGCGCAGCGAATTCCTCACCAGCTACACGCCGTACCAGCCGGAAATCGCGCAGGGCACGCTGCAATACCTGTTCGAATTCCAGACCCAGGTCGCGCTCCTCACCGGCATGGAGGTCGCCAACGCCTCGCTCTACGACGGCTCGACCGCGACCGCCGAAGGTGTGCTGATGGCGCAGCGCATCACCAAGCGCCCGAAAGCCATTCTCTCCGGCGGCCTCCACCCGCACTACGGCGAAACGGTCGAAACCATCGCTAGGCTCGCGGGCGAAGTCGTCCACGCCCCGGTCACGCCGGGCCATGCCGAAGACCTCGCCGGCATGATCGATGACAAGACTGCCTGCGTCGTGGTGCAGAGCCCCGACGTCTTCGGTCTCATCCGCGATGTCAAGCCGCTCGCCGACGCCTGCCACGCCAAGGGCGCGCTGCTCATCGTTGTCGTGACGGAGATCGTCTCGCTCGGCCTCATCGAGCCGCCGGGCCATCTCGGCGCCGACATTGTTGCGGCCGAGGGCCAGAGCATCGGCAACGGCCTCAACTTCGGTGGCCCCTATGTCGGCCTCTTCGCAACGCGCGAAAAATTCCTGCGCCAGATGCCGGGCCGCCTCACCGGCGAAACGGTCGATGCTTCCGGCAAGCGTGGCTACGTCCTGACGCTTTCGACCCGCGAGCAGCACATCCGCCGCGAAAAGGCGACGAGCAACATCTGCACCAACTCCGGCCTCTGCACATTGGCCTTCACGATCCACCTCTCGCTGCTCGGCGAAGAAGGCTTCACCCGTCTCGCACGCCTCAACCACGCGAAGGCCTGCACCTTGGCCGACAAGCTCGCCGCTGTGAAAGGCGTCGAACTCGTCACACCGTCCTTCTTCAACGAGTTCACGGTGAAGCTGCCCAAGTCGGCCGCTGCCGTGGTCGATCAGCTGGCGGGGAAGGGCATCATCGCCGGTGTTCCCGCCTCGCGCCTGCTGCCGCACGAAGACGCTGCGAAGAACCTTCTAATCGTCGCTGCGACCGAAACCTGTACCGACGAAGACATCGCCGCCTTCACCAAGGCGCTGGCGGAGGCTGTTTGAGATGACGATGAACAATCAGGGCCGCCCCTCGTCGGTCGCGCCAGGCACCATCGAAGCCAACGAACTCCCAACCATCTCCGGCGATCGCGGTCTCGATCATGGAGAGGCACTGATCTTCGAACACGGCCGCAAGGGCGTGACCGGTGTCGATCTGCCGGAAGTGCAGGTCTCGACCACCCGCCTCGCGAACCAGAAGCGCCGCGGTCCCGTCGGCCTGCCGGGCCTCAGCGAGCCGGAAGTCATCCGCCACTACGTGCGGCTCAGCCGCATGAACTACGCGATCGACAGCGGCCTCTATCCGCTCGGCTCGTGCACGATGAAGCACAACCCGCGCCTCAACGAGAAGATGGCGCGCCTGCCGGGCTTCGGCGACCTCCATCCGCTCGCGCCGCAGTCGACGACACAGGGCGCGCTGCAGCTGATCTCCGAGCTGATGAAGTGGCTCACCACGCTCACCGGCATGCCCGCCGTCGCGATGTCGCCGAAGGCTGGCGCGCATGGCGAACTCTGCGGCCTGCTCGCGATCCGCGCCGCCATCGAAGCGCGCGGTGAGACCCGCAACCGCATCCTCGTGCCGGAATCCGCGCACGGCACCAATCCTGCCACTGCCGCCTTCGCCGGCTTCACGGTGGACGAAGTGCCCGCAACCGATGACGGCCATGTCGATGCCGACGCGCTCGAAGCCAAGCTCGGCCCCGACGTCGCCGCGATTATGCTCACCAACCCGAACACCTGCGGCCTGTTCGAGCCACGCATCAAGGAGATGGCCGACGCCGTGCATGCCGCCGGTGCGTACTTCTATTGCGATGGCGCGAACTTCAACGCCATCGCCGGCCGCGTACGCCCGGGCGACCTCGGCGTCGATGCGATGCATATCAACCTGCACAAGACCTTCTCCACGCCGCATGGTGGCGGCGGTCCGGGTGCCGGTCCTGTCGTGCTCTCCGAAGCGCTCGCGCCCTTCGCGCCGCTGCCGCTGCTCGTCTATGGCGCCAACGGCTTCGAGCTGATCGAGGACCGCGCCAACCTGCCGGAGGGCGCCAACCCGTTCGGCCGCATGTGCGCCTTCCACGGCCAGATGGGCATGTTCGTTCGCGCCCTCAGCTACATGCTCAGCCACGGCGCCGACGGCATCCGCCAGGCGTCAGAAGACGCGGTGCTCTCCGCGAACTACATCCTCGCCTCGCTAAAGGATGTGATGAGCGCCCCGTTCGGCAGCGGCCCGTGCATGCACGAAGCGCTGTTCGACGACAGCTTCCTGAAAGGCACCGGCGTCGAAACGCTCGACTTCGCCAAGGCGCTGATCGACGAGGGCTATCACCCGATGACGATGTACTTCCCGCTCGTCGTCCACGGCGCAATGCTGGTCGAGCCGACGGAGTCGGAATCCAAGGAGTCGCTCGACAAGTTCATTCACGTCCTGCGCGAGATGGCGCTCGAAGCGAAAGCCGGCAAGAAGGAGCGCTTCGAAGGCGCCCCCCGTCTCGCCCCCCGCCGCCGCCTCGACGAAACCCTCGCCGCCCGCAAGCCGGTGCTGCGCTGGAAAGAGAAGCCCCTACCGCAGGCGGCGGAGTAAGGCGCATGCGGCGGTTAGCAGCGGCATTGCTTGTCAGTTTCGCGCTGACGGTTGTGCCTGCATCTGTGGAAGCAAAACCGCCATCCATCTGTGATGCGGTGGATCGCGGTACACTTTGCGCCGGACCGCTGACGCTCGATTTCGACGGCGATGGAGTGGCTGACAGCATAACGCTGGTCAGCGCCCGTGGTCCGATCGGCGTG
This sequence comes from Rhizomicrobium sp., assembly GCA_036263395.1. GTDB lineage: Bacteria > Pseudomonadota > Alphaproteobacteria > Micropepsales > Micropepsaceae > Rhizomicrobium. The sequence continues at coordinate 3,387 of DATAHD010000503.1, forward strand.
AGCGCAGGCACAACGGTGATCTCCAATCTGTGGGGACCAAAGGTCAAAGATGCCAAAGGCGCACTGATCACCATTCGGCTTGGCAAATCCAGCCGTGGCTATCTCCTGATGGATCAGAGCGGATTCTTTGACTCGCCAATCTGGCAGCAGAAGCCGTTGCCGTTGGAAGTCGCCAAGCGTGGTTCCAAAGCCTTCAACGAATTCCGCGCAGAGCAGAAAGCGATCCGGCACGACATCCTCGTGCTCGGCACCGAAGCGGGTATCGACATCGCGCTCTACTGGGATGGCAAGACCTTCAAACTCTTCGAGCCCGTCGAAGAGCCGTAGCGCTAATACCCAACCGACTGCGGCAGCCCATCGGCGATGTCGTAGTAGTCGCCTTTGCTGCCCACAAATATGTGCTTGCTGATCGTCGTGCCGGTGGGCGTTTCGAATGCGCCCATGCCGATGGCGATGATGTCGTGCTCCAGCGGCTCCCAGAACAGGAACGCGCCGCAGACCGAGCAGAACCCGCGCCGCACCTTTTCCGACGCCTGATACCAGGTGACCTTGTCGCCGCCTTCCAGCGCCAGCGCTGTCCGCTTCACATTCGTCGATGCCCAGTAATGTCCCGACTGCTTGCGGCACATCGAGCAATGAC
>DATAHD010000504.1:0-3536 GCA_036263395.1 Rhizomicrobium sp.
TCCGGGCGGCGCATCGCGTTCGAAATGGGCGACATGCCGAGATCGACGAACGACTCGGTCAGCGGCGCCGAACAGGCGCGGCACGGCGGATGAGACACGGCATCAGCCATTCAGATAAGCCCCGATCTGCTGCTCACACACGGCACGCATGTCGGCCTTTGCTGCAAACTGCTTGTACCACGAGACAGTCTGCGCAAGGGCGGAATCGAGTCGCCAGCGCGGGCGCCATTGCAGCTCTGCTTCCGCGAGGCTGCTGTCGACGCGCAGAAACCGCGCTTCGTAGGGTTGGACACCCGGCGCCTGCTCCCAGCGCGCCTGCTCGCCCCACAGCGACACCAATCGATCGACGATCGCCTGCACCGGCTGCGCGTCTTCGTTCGCAGGACCGAAATTGAATCGCACCGGCATATCCTCGCGACCCTCGATAAGGGATTCGGCCAGGCGACAGTAGCCGATCACGGGCTCCAGAACGTGCTGCCATGGACGAACCGCTAGCGGGTTGCGCACGATCAGCGCCTCGCCGAATGTGAAGGCGCGCATGGCGTCCGGCACCAACCGGTCCACCGACCAGTCGCCGCCGCCGATGATGTTGCCGGCGCGGACCGTTGCGATGCGGACGCCGGTAGTATTCAGGAATGTGTGACGATAGCTATCGACGACGATCTCGGCGCAGGCTTTGCTGCCGCCGTAGGGTTCGCGTCCGCCGAGCTTGTCGTTTTCGCGATACGGCCAGGCCCATTCGACGTTGTCGTATACTTTGTCGCTGGTGACGACGACGACGGCGTGCACTGAAGGGGTGGCACGCACCGCTTCCAGCAAGTTGACGGTCCCCATCACGTTGGTGGCGAAGGTATCGGCCGGGTTGCTTCTCGCCTCGCCGACCAACGCTTGCGCTGCGAGATGAAAAACGATCTCGGGCTGCGCGGCCTGCATGGCGGCCTTGAGGCTATCGAGATTGCGGATGTCGCCCATCGCGGACTGGCAAGCACTGCCGACCGCCGCAACACCAAAGAGATTGGGTTCGGTATTCGGAGCGAGCGCAAACCCTGTCACCTCGGCGCGCAGCCGATGGAGCAGCAGGGTCATCCAGCCGCCCTTGAAGCCGGTATGCCCCGTCAGGAAAACGCGCTTGCCGCGCCAGAAAGTCTCGGAAGGGTTGCGCGCTGGGCTCAGTGCCATGTCCGCCATGGCGCGCGGCCTTCCTGCCACATGTCGTTCAGCAGCTGCATTTCGCGGAAAGTGTCCATGCACTGCCAGAAACCGTGGTGGCGATATACCGCCAGCTGTTCCATCGCCGTCAGCTTCTCGAGCAGGCCGGTTTCGAACGCAACGTTCTCATCGGGCAGGTAGTCGAACGCTTTGCGCTCGACGACGAAGAAACCGCCGTTGATCCAGCCGTCCGTGACCTGCGGCTTCTCCGCGAAGCTGCGGATGACCTGCCCGTCGATGGCGAGTTCGCCGAAGCGGGACGAGGGATGCACCGCCGTCACTGTTGCCAGTTTGCCCATCTGGCGGTGCGTGTGCAGCAGCTGATCGATATCGACGTCAGCGACGGCATCGCCATAGGTCGCCAGGAACGTGTCGCCCTTGATGTGCTTCAGCGCCTTCAGCAGACGGCGGCCGGTGAGGCTTTCCGCGCCGGTTTCCGCCAGCACAACGCTGCAATCGAGGCCGTTGGTGTTCTCGTTCGGGATCGCCGACAGCGTGCCGGACGAAGTGCAGACCTCGAGGTCGTGGCTGCGGTGGTGATAGTTGATGAAGTAATCGCGGATCACGTCGCCCTTGTAGCCGAGGCACAGCACGAAGCGGTCGATATTGAACGTGCGATAGTGCTTCATGATATGCCACAGGATCGGGCGGCCGCCGATCTCGACCATCGGCTTCGGCTTGAACTCGGTCTCTTCCCGCAGACGGGTACCGAGACCACCGCACAGAATGACTGCGTCCATATCACTTCCCCTTCACGCGCCAGCGGCGCATCACTTTTCCTTCATCCCGTGCCGGAACGAATTCGTCAGCGGCTCGAGCAGATAACCAAATGCGGTGCGCTCACCCGTCGGCACGACCACTTCCACCGGCATGCCGGGCGCCAGCGAGACATCGCCGGCTTCTTCGACGTCGCGCGGATTAAGCGCGATCCGCACGGTGTAGAAAGACTGGCCGGTGCGTTCGTCGGTGAGGCGGTCAGCGGAGCGGCTGGCGACATGGCCATGCAGCACCGGCGGCTTGTCTGTCTTTGTCGTGACGACGCGGACATCGGTTTCCATACCGGCCCAGACGTGCTCGGCATCCACCGGGCTGATCCGTGCGGTGACGATCTGCGGGCCGGTGGCCGGCACGATTTCCATCAGCGGCTCGCCCTTCGCGATCACGCCGCCGATGGTGTGCACCGCCAGCGCGATCACGCGGCCGGTCACCGGTGCTTTGATCTCCGTATCGTCCAGCACGGCCTGCACCGCGCGCAGACGCTGTGTGACGTCGATCAGCTTGCCCTGGATATCGTCGAGCTGGGTCGACACGTCGGTCAGCCAGTCCTGCTGCAGCTGGAGAATCTGCGCTTGCGCTTCCGCAACGCCGTGCTGTGCGCGCCCGGCGTTGGCCGAGTATTCGAGACGCTGGCCTTCAAGGGCCGCGGCGGCGCGTTGCAGCGCCAGGACCTTCGTCTTGGTCGCAAAACCTTTTTCATAGAGCGATTGCGTGGAGGCGAGCTCGTCGAGCACCAGGCGGCGCTGCTCATCGGCGGCCGACACTTCGCCGTGCATGCCCGCTTCGGACGATCCAGCCTGCGCGACCTGCTCGCGCAAGACCTTCTCTTTGCCGGCGAGAGCATCGCGGCGGACGATGAAGAGCTCGCGCTGTCCTTGAAGAATGGAGGCAACGGCGGGGTCGCTGGCGTGCGATGTCAGTTCGACCGGGAAGGTGATCTCGCTCTTGCCGTCGCGCTCTGCGATCAGACGCGCTTGCTGCGCCTTCATCGTGTTGAACAGGGCCAAGGTGATGTCGCGCACAGCGCGGGCTTGAAGCTGGTCGAGGCGGATCAGCACCTGACCGCGGTGCACGAAGTCGCCCTCTTTCACCAGAATGGCGCGAACCACGCCGCCTTCCGGGTGTTGCAATGTCTTGCGGTTGCCATCGACTTCCACGACGCCGGGCGCGATCACCGCGCTCTGCAGCGGAGCGGTCGCGCCCCAGATGCCGAAGAATCCGAACAGCACGACCACCACAGCAAGGCCCATACGAGCCGGGCCGCGGGCGCTGTCGTCCAAGGTACCTTCCGGCGTTTTGGCCGTGAAGAAGCGATAGATCGCACCGGCAATGCCAGTGCCAAAACCGCCGATCGTTGCACCGCTCTGGCTCATGCAGTCCTCGCGAGCGGCACGGCGCCGATACTGGCAGCCGGGATCAGATGCGGCATCACATGCACCATCGGTCCGAATTTCGCGACCTGACCGCCGGCCAGGATCAGCAGTTTGTCGACGCCGGTGAGCAGGCTGGGGCGATGCGCGATCAGGATGATCGACACCTTCTCCTGCTTC
>DATAHD010000505.1:0-2220 GCA_036263395.1 Rhizomicrobium sp.
GGTTTGTCCCATTCTTGTACGCTCCGAGCCGTATCAGCTCGGCCATATCGTCGTATGCTGCAAGACTCGCGCGCGCTTTGGTTACCAGTGCCTGCTCCTCGCGCGTGTTGCAGTTGGGCATGGCGCGCGAGACGGATTTGAGGATGTTGATCGCGGGATAGCGGCCGCGTTCCGCGATCTGCCGTTCCAGCACGATATGACCGTCCAGGATGCCGCGAACCGCGTCGGATATGGGTTCGTTGTGATCGTCGCCCTCCACCAGCACGGTGAAAAGACCGGTGATCGAACCGCCTTTACCTTCTTCGCCAGGCCCCGCGCGTTCGAGCAAACGCGGCAGTTCCGCGAACACCGTCGGCGTATAACCCTTCGATGCCGGCGGCTCACCGGCGGACAGACCGACCTCACGCTGTGCCATTGCGAAACGGGTGACCGAATCCATCAGCAGCAGGACGTTGAGGCCCTGATCGCGCAATTGTTCCGCGACCGCCATCGCGACATAGGCCGACTGACGCCGCACCAGCGCCGGCTCATCGCTTGTCGCCGCAACAACAACAGAGCGTGCGAGACCTTCGGGCCCGAGATCGTCCTCGATGAACTCTTTCAATTCGCGGCCACGTTCGCCGACCAGACCAATCACGATCACGTCGGCATCCGAATTGCGCGCGAACATCGCCATGAGCGTCGACTTGCCGACACCCGAGCCGGCGAAGATGCCCATGCGCTGGCCCTGGCAGCACGTCACAAATGTATTGAGCGAACGCACGCCGAGATCGAGTTTGCGTCCAACGCGTGCGCGCGTGTGCGCGATCGGTGCGGCCCGCTTCAGCGGATACGCTTCAGGTCCTTGGGGCAGCGGCCCTTTGCCATCCAGCGCTTCGCCGAAGCCGTTGAGCACGCGGCCAAGCCACGCCTCGCACGGATAGATCGCGGCGACGCCGTCCATAAAGTCGGCGCGGGCGCCGAGCACGATGCCGTCCAGGGTGCCGAGCGGCATGGCCAGCGCCCGGCCATCGCGAAACCCGACGACCTCGCACGGAATCTGCCGGCCGCGCCCCGCATCCAAAGAAATCTGTCCGCCAAGTGTTACCGTGCCGGCCGCCCCGGTCACCTCGACCAGCAGGCCTTCGATCCGGGCGACCCGGCCGAAACGTCGCAGTGTGGGGACGGCTTCAATTTCTTTGAGCAGTGCCTGCATCGTTTTTCCGGCTGATCTTGGCGGATTTCCGCCTTTTTCACTGGCCATCTTGCCGGGAAGAACTTAAGTGGCAGTAAAGTTAACAAACCGAATCAGTGGCCCAGCGGAACCGTCGCAAGCCCCTGTTAGGCCCGGTCATCGGGATATGAAATTCCCTAAGACCTGGAAACGAGGCGTTAACTATTGCCCTTTACCTTTACACCATCGTTAACCACGCCTGGCAGTGCCCGACGACGTTAAGAGGGGTTTTTCCGATATGCGTGTCCTTTTGATTGAAGACGACAGCGCCATGGCGCGCAGCATCGAGCTGATGCTGCGGAGCGAAGGCTTCAACGTCTACACCACGGACCTGGGTGAAGAGGGTATCGATCTCGGTAAGCTCTACGACTACGACATCGTCGTGCTCGACCTGCAGCTGCCGGATATGAGCGGCTTCGAAGTGCTCAAGGCGCTTCGTCTCGCCAAGATCCAGACGCCGGTGATGATCCTCTCCGGCAACGCCATCGTCGAAGCGAAGGTGAAGGCCCTCGGTTTCGGCGCCGACGACTACATGACCAAGCCCTTTCACAAGGATGAACTGGTCGCCCGCATTCAGGCGGTTGTCCGCCGCTCGAAGGGGCACAGCCAGTCGGTCATCACGACCGGCAAGCTCACGGTCAATCTCGACGCCAAGACGGTCGAAGTCGACACCCAGCGCGTCCACCTGACCGGCAAAGAATATCAGATGCTGGAGCTGCTCTCGCTCCGCAAAGGCACGACCCTCACCAAGGAGATGTTCCTCAACCATCTCTATGGCGGCATGGACGAGCCGGAACTCAAGATCATCGACGTGTTCATCTGCAAGCTGCGCAAGAAGCTGCAGGCGGCGACCGGTGGTCAGCACTACATCGAAACCGTTTGGGGCCGCGGCTACGTGCTGCGCGACCCGGCCGACGACACGGTCGCCGCTTAACGCGATCGACCAAGTGTACGTGGCAAGCGTTTCGGGAGCCTTCGGGCTCCCGATTGCGTTTCTGCGCTCTCCG
>DATAHD010000506.1:0-3761 GCA_036263395.1 Rhizomicrobium sp.
GAGGAGGCGCATCGGGATGTCGGCGGCCTGATCCTCCGGATAAAGGAACGGGCCTTCGGGCATGCGCGACGACACCCAGGCGGCGACATCGTCGATGCCGTCGCCTTTGAGGGCGGAGATCAGGAAGACCTGATCGAACAGGTCGCTGTCGTTGTACTTCTGCACGAGCGGCAAAAGGTCGGTGCGCTTCATGCCGTCGATCTTGTTGAGCACCAGCGCGGCTTTGCGGCCGGCGGATTTCAGACCTTCGAGGATCGCGGTGGTGTCGTGTGCTGCATAGCCCTCTGGCTCCTTCAACACAGCGTCAGCATCGACGATGAGAAGAACGGCGTCGGCGTCTTCGGTGCCGGTCCATGCGGCTTTCACCATCGCTTTGTCGAGACGGCGCTTGGGCTGGAAAATGCCGGGCGTGTCGACGAAGACGATCTGCGTCGTGCCACGCATCGCGACACCGCGGACGTTCATGCGCGTGGTCTGAACCTTCGGCGTGACGATCGAGACCTTGCTGCCGACGAGCGCGTTGACGAGCGTCGACTTGCCCGCGTTGGGGGCGCCGATAACGGCGGCGAAACCGCAATGCGTCGTATCCGTCATTCCGTCCATTCGCCAATCTGTACGAGCATTTTTCGTGCTGCTGCCTGTTCTGCTTCGCGTTTCGAACCGCCCTCGCCCACCTGGGACTCCTGCCCGGCGGTGCTGACTTCGACGGAGAAGCGCGGTGCATGGTCGGGGCCTTCGCGGCCGACCTGCTTATACACCGGGGCGGTGCCGCCTTTACGGGCTTGGGCCCATTCCTGCAATGCCGTCTTGGCATCGCGCATTTCACGGCCGAGGGCGCCGATCAGCGGTGTCCAATAACGGTCGACGAATTGCTTCGCTGCGGGCATCCCGCCATCGAGGTAGAGCGCGGCGATCACGGCCTCGCATGCACCGGCGAGGATGACGGCTTTCTTGCGGCCGCCGCTCGCCATCTCGGCACGGGCGAGCACGAGGTGCTCCGCCAAGCCAGCGGCTTCGAACGCGGCGGCGCAGGCTTCCTGACGCACGAGGGCATTGAGCTTGAGCGCGAGGACGCCTTCGGCGTCGCCGGCGTTCTCCTCATAGAGGCGCCCGGCGATGATGAGACCGAGAACGCGGTCGCCGAGGAATTCCAGACGCTCGTTGTTCGATGCCGACGACGTCACGCTGGCGTGCGTGAGCGCACGGCGCAGCAGGCTTTGATCGGCGAAGGCGTGACCGAGACGGGCCTCGAGATCAGTCGATCCAGGTGAAGAGGCGGTCATACCGGATTTCCCAGGGCCAGTTCCAGAATTGCCAGAACGGCGCCGAGCCATCGTAGGAGTAGAAGATGATCTGGGCCTTGCCGACGAGATTTTCCGACGGGACGTAACCGACATCTGCGCGGCTGTCGTTCGAGTCGTCGCGGTTGTCGCCCATCATGAAGTAGTGGCCGGGGGGCACGGTGTAGACGTCGGTGTTGTCGAACGGACCGTCGGGATAGGTGTCGAGCACGAAGTAGCTCTTGCCGTTCGGCAACGTCTCTTTGTAGCGCAGCGTGTGGCGCGTCATGCCGGCTTCGTCGGTGTAGTCGTATTTGCCGGCATACATCTTCGGAATCGCCTTGCCGTTGATGAAGAGCTGGCCGTTCATCATCTGGATGCGGTCGCCCGGCAGGCCGATCAAGCGCTTGATGAAATCCTCTTCATACTGCGGCGAATTCTTGTTCGGCATTTTGAAGACGATGACGTCGCCGCGCGTCGGCTCGCTGGCAAGGACGCGGCCGGAGAACGGTGCAATGCCGAACGGGAAAGAGTAGTGGCTGTAGCCGTAGGCATACTTCTCGACGAACAGGTAGTCGCCGACCAGCAGCGTGTTGATCATCGAGCCGGATGGGATGTTGAACAGCTGGAACAGGAACGTACGGATCACCAGCGCGATCAGCAGCGCGTAGACCACCGTCTTGACCGTCTCGACCCAGCTTTCGCTGTCGGTGGCTTTCAGGACTTCCGGCGCGGTTTCGGTGACCACTTCGCGCGGCGCGGGCGTCACGACCGGGTCGGGATGGACGATAACCGGTTCGTCGGTCACCGGGTCCTGAATGACCGCAGGCTCGCCGGCGTCCACGGACGCCTCATCCGCCGCCCGCTCCTCATCGGAAACGCGGGATTCTTCCTCGATTTTGTCCATGGAGCGGTCTTCCGGGGGCGTATCGGCCATTTGGGAGTGACAAGGGCCCGAAGACGGGCGTCAGGTCAAGAATAGACCTCCTTTAATTATGTATTCGTTGCAGAACGGAAACAGGCGAATCCGCACATTTGCGCGGACGCGCACGGGTTCCCCGCTGGAGAAGCCCGCACGCGGCGCCGGCCCGGGAGACGAAGCTCGGGTCAGTTGAAGGCGTAGCTGAGGCGGGCGCCCCAGGTATTTTCCTGGCCGCCGCGGTTGGTGCGGTCGTTCAGCGGCGCCGCCGGATAGTCGACCCGGCTGGTGCCGTCGAAGCTGTGCGCATAGGTCAGCGAGCCGACAAGTTCATTCGGGATGAAGTTGTAGTTCGCCGCCAGATGCAGCGCGGTGGTGTTGGCAGGCTCGTTGACGAACTCGACGCCACTAGCGCCGGTGACCGTCGTATGGTCATGGCCGAACACCTCACTGATGCCGGCATCGATGGAGACTTCGTCGCTGAGGCGCGTCTGTGTCGACAGATCGGCGTTCCAATGGGTGGACGAAGCCCGGCTCGCGTCGGTGCCGGTCGTTGGATCGAAGGTATCGCGGCGTCCCACGAAGTCCGCAGCAAGTGAGCCGTAGATCGTGAACATCGGCAGGACATGGCTGACGGCAACGCCGAGCTCGCCCGATTGGCCTCCGCGGCCTTCGGTGCCGCCGCTGAGTGCGGTTGCGGCGCGCGCACCAACCCAATCCGGCGAGTAGGAGCCGAACACATCGAAGTTCACGAGGCTCTCACCCTGTTCGATGGCACGCCACGTGAGACCAATGGTGGGATCGGTGAAGCCGCTGTTCTCACGCGTGGTCGAGCCGCCGCCCACCGGATAGCGATTGCGCTTATCGAACGGGATGTAAGACATATCGATATTCACGGAGAGATCGTCGGTAATGCCGTAACCAAGCGATTGCGCGATGTGATCCGATTGATCGTAGACACGCGACGCCAAGAGGCCAGTGGAGTCGTAGGTGTTGCCGCGACTCTCCGACATCGTGAATGCGGTAGAGCCAGTGAATTGGCCTTCGACGGGCAGATAAGCGGGATCGGAAAGATAGCGTGGATCCGTCTGCGCATAGGCAGACGAAGCAACAAGAAGCACTGCGGCGGAACCTGAAAGAAAAGACACAAGCGTACGCATCACCAACTCCACATTGAACTCGACAGCGCTTAAATGCGCCCGATCGTTGTTGGCTGCGTTTCTTGCGAATTAAGAATAAGTGAGTGATATCTCTGAACTATTCGTCATTACGAACAGGATTGGCAGAGATGATCACGATGGCCTGCGCCAGCGGGAAATCGTCTGTGATGGTGAGATCGATCTGTGCGATGTGACCGGCGGGCGTGATCTCGTGAAGGCGTTTTAATGCGCCGCCGGTGAGTTTGAGACTCGGCTTGCCGCCCGGAAGATTCACGACGCCCATGTCGCGCCAGAATACGCCTTTGCGCAGGCCGGTGCCGAGCGCCTTGGAACACGCTTCTTTCGCGGCAAAGCGCTTCGCATAGCTCGCCGCGCGTTGCGCGCGCTTGTCGGACTTCGCTT
>DATAHD010000507.1:0-2204 GCA_036263395.1 Rhizomicrobium sp.
GGGCTGAAGCTCTACGTGCTTCATGCCGAAGATGGCAGCGTGCTCGGCTACACCGACGGTTACGACAGCGCCTACGGTGCGGCCGTTCAGAATGAGTTAACGCCCGTTAGCGTACACTGACGGGCAGTGGCGGAGATCAGACCCTAATCGGGACGGAGGTTACTTCCGGGTAGACGTCTGGTTTCCAGTCCACACCAAATTCGAAACCGCGCGGTTCGCAAGAGCCGCGCGGTTTTGTTTTGGGCCCTCACCACTGCCACGTCCAATCGCTCGCCGCTTTGCGGCAGCCGCCGTCCGGCCAGCCTTTCCAGGCGCGGCCGCGTACGAAGCGGCCGGAGCGGGCGCCGGTCGGATCGCCGTCCTTCAAAGCTTCGACACCGTTGACGAAGACCTCGCTCATGCCGGTGGCAAACACCTGCGGCTTCTCGAAGGTCGCGTTGTCCTGCACCGTCGCCGGATCGAAGATCACCACGTCGGCGTAGTAGCCGGGCTTCAGCATGCCGCGATCATGCAGCGACAGGTTCTTCGCCGGCTGCGCCGCAAGCTTGCGCACCGCCTCCTGCAACGTCAGCCGCTTCTCATCGCGCACGTACTTCGCGAGCAGGCGCGCGACGTTTCCATAGGCGCGCGGATGCGTGTTCGACTTCAGGAACGCACCATCCGGCGATTGCGCCGTCTCGTCGGAGCCGAAGCTCATCCACGGCAACGTCGTCTGCCGTGCGACGTTGTCCTCCGACATCAGGAAATACGCGACACCGACGCGGCTGCCGTCCTTGATGACGAGATCGATCGCGGTGTCTTCCGGGCTCTCGTTCCACAGCTTGGCGATTTCGCCGAGGCGCTTACCGGTCAGCGGCTTCAGCTCCGGATTCTTGAACGCCAGCATCAGCGTGTTCTCCGGCCCGGCGAGATAATAGAGATTGTCCCACTTGGTATGGCCGTCACGCATTTCGGCGAGCACACGCTTGCGGATCGCCGAATCTTTCAGCCGCGCGATCCACGCCTCCAGCCCGCCATCCTGCACCCACGGCGGCATCGCCGCGTCGAGGCCGGTGGCACCGGCGGTGTAGGTGTACATGTCGGCGGTGATCCGTAGCCCCGCTTTGCGCGCCGCTTCGATAGTCGCGATCATCGCATCGAGCTTGCCCCAGTTCGGCTTGCCCGCCTGCTTCATGTGATAGATCTCGGCCGGTGCGCCGGACTCGCGTGCGATCTGGATCAGTTCGGCAACGCCGTCTTCCAGATGATTGCCCTCGTTGCGCATATGCGAGATGTACATCCCGCCGCACAGCGCCGCCTCTTTCACCAGCGCGACCAGCTCCGGCGTCTTGGCGTAGTTCGCGGGCGAATAGATCAGCGACGAACCGACGCCAAGGGCGCCCTCTTCCATCGCGTCGTGCACCAGCACCTGCATCTTCGCGAGCTGCTCCGGCGTCGGCTGCACGTCGCCTTCGCCGAGTTCGTGAATGCGCACCGTCGCCGCGCCGGCGAACGAGGCGACGTTCGGCGAGATGCCTTGCTTTTCCAGCTTCTCGAGATATTCGCCCAAGGTCGTCCAATCGACCGGGTAGTGGATGTCGATCTGGCGCTGCTCCGCGTTCTTTTTCATCTCTGGCGTCAGCGGCCCCATCGAGTCGCCCTCGCCCATCACTTCGAGCGTCACGCCCTGCCGCAGATCGCTCTGCCCGCGTCCATCGACCAGCAACGCCTCGTTCGCCCAACTCAGCATGTTGATGAAGCCCGGCGCGACGGCCTTGCCCTGCGCATCCACAGTGCGCGTCGCCGTGCCATCGGCATGCGGCCCGACATAGACGATGCGGTCACCCTTGATCGCGACATCGCCATGGAACGGCGCGTCGCCCGAGCCGTCATAGATCGTGCCGTTGGTGATGAGGACGTCGTACACCGGCGGCGCCGGCTGGGTGGCATAAGCGGCGACGGCGGTGATCGCGACGGCAGCGGCCGCCAGAAACCAGGCACGATATTTCACGATGCATCCCCCGATGTTCGGAGGGAGCTTACTCCTCACCACCCCACACCTGTCATCCCGGCCGCAGTGGAGCGCAGCGAAACGGAGAGCCGGGATCCATTCCTCCACAAACTCCTGCTGCCGAGTGGCCAGCACAATGGGTCCCGGACTTGCCGCTCGCGCGGCAATCCGGGATGACAACCGAGTTTGTTTGTAAGACCTAAGCCGCGTGGGC
>DATAHD010000508.1:0-1726 GCA_036263395.1 Rhizomicrobium sp.
GGTCGTGCCGCGGCCGACCTCGCTGTCCACCGTGATAAAGCCGTTGGTCTGCTTCACGATGCCGAACACGGTGGAAAGGCCAAGGCCGGTGCCTTTGCCGATCTCCTTGGTGGTGAAGAACGGTTCGAAAATGCGGTCGAGGTATTGCTTCGGAATGCCGGTGCCGGTGTCCGACACTTCGATCCGCACATAGTCGCCGGCCGGCATGTCGGCGGTGCCCAGCTTGCGCGCCTCCGCCACCGTGTCGTTCGCGGTGCGGATCGTCACCGTGCCGCCGTCCGGCATCGCATCGCGTGCGTTGACGACCAGGTTCATGATCGCGTTCGTCACCTGATGCGCATCGGCATAGATGAGCCACAGATTGTCGGAGAACTCCGTGCGCAACGTCACGGTCTCGGGAAGCAGCCGTTTCAAACTGTGCACGAAATCGCCCAGCGCATCGGAGAGCTGGGACACCTTCGGCTGCAACGTCTGCTGCCGCGAGAACGCGAGCAGTTGTCCGACCAGATTCGCGGCGCGCACCGCCGCGTTGCTGATCTCGTTCACCTCGATGAAGGACGGATCGCCCGGCCGGTGCCGCGTCTTCAGAAGATCGCAGTTGCCGGTGATGACGGTGAGGAGGTTGTTGAAGTCGTGCGCGATGCCGCCCGCCAGCTGCCCGACGGTCTGCATCTTCTGCGACTGCGCAAATTTCAGCTCGAGGGTCTTCTTCTCCGTCACGTCGATCAGATAGAGGATCACGCGCTCCGGCGATGCGGCGCTCGCATAGAGTTCGGCGCTGTGATCGCGCCTGCCGAGGGCGCGAAGCTCGATCGAGCCGCGGCGGATGCCCTTCGCGGTTTCGGCGATGAAGTCGCGCACCGATGGTGCATCGACCGGATCGCTCAGGGTCTCCAGCTTGCGGCCGTTGAGCGTGCCGGTGGGATCGAAGAACTTGCTGAACGCCTGATTGGTCTCGAGCAGCGTGCCGTCGGCGCTGGCCATCGCCACGCCCACCGGCGCGTCGCGCACGATGTCGTTGATCGCGAGCTGGCGGATCGGCGCGACGGTCGCTTGCGGCGCCTGTGCGCTCGCTTCGCCGAGCCGCGGCGTGAACCACCACGCGGTCTGGCCTTGCCCCATCGGCCGCACCGCGGCGACGAGTTCGAGGCCCGGCGCCACGCGGAACGACTCTTCCCGCGCCACGCCCTCGGCGGCGCTGCGGGTCAGGCGGTAGAGCACGGCGGCCGACGGCTCCCCGGCCAGCGCCAGTTCGGGCGGCGGCGGCGCTTCACTCGCACCCACGCCCGTCATCCGGCGATAAACGTCGTTGCACTCCAGCACCGCGCCGTCGCTGGCGGTGATCGCCCAGGCGACATTGGCCCGCGCCGCGGCTTCGGCAATGCGCTTGGCGTCCTGCGCCGTCAGATTGTCCCGCGGCCACACGGCATACAGAAAGACCGACGCCACGCCGCCGATCCCGGCCAGAAGAGCCACCCCGGCCCAGCGCGCCGCATCCGGCGTCACGAGGGCCAGGATTGCGGCCCCGACGGCGATCAGCAGAAACACGAACGCGGCCCACCGCCAGGCACCGGGCGGCAGTCCGAGATTCGCGCGAAACAGAGAGCGAGTCGCCATCATCCCGCGATATTAGCGGGTGTTCGCGTCAGTTGGGGCGAAGTTTGCCGGTCAGGCGCATGACGTAGCCGATGACCTGGGCTACGGCCTTGTAATGTTCCGGCGGTAC
>DATAHD010000509.1:0-5501 GCA_036263395.1 Rhizomicrobium sp.
GGCCAGATTGTCCTTGGCGTATTTGTAGCCAAGCTCGATCGCCCGCATGTTGAGCTTGATCAGCTTGTCCTTGCCCTTGAACTGCGCCCCGATCAGGCTCTCGACCACTTCCGGCTCGAAATCGAGCAGGGCGGCGAGCGCGCCGAGATAGACGATGTTCTTCAGCAGCTGCCGCTCGCGCGGGATGGTGCCTTCCATCGAGTTGGCGAGCTGCTGGAACGGCACGCCCAGCACGTTGATGTCGTCGCGGAATTTCGACGGCGGCATCGGCTTGGTGCTGTCGTAGAGCAGGTAGCCGCCGGCATCGATCGACTGGACGTCCTTGTCCCAAGTCTGCGGGTTCATCGCGACCATCAGGTCGACGCCGCCACGGCGGCCCAGCCAGCCTTCGCCCGACACGCGCACTTCGTACCACGTGGGCAGGCCCTGGATGTTCGACGGGAAGATGTTGCGGCTCGCTAGTGGCACGCCCATGCGCAGGATGCAGCGGGCGAACAGTTCGTTGGCGGACGCCGAACCCGAACCGTTGACGTTGGCGAATTTGACGACGAAGTCGTTGGTGGCCGTTATCGGCTGCATGCGGATGCCTTCGCCGTTTCGAGATAGAATGCCTTCATGTCCCACGCGCCCGTCGGGCAGCGCTCGGCACAGAGGCCGCAGTGCAGGCAGACGTCTTCGTCCTTCACCATCACGCGGCCGGTCTTCAGCTCCGGCGACACGTAGAGGTCCTGCGTCCGGTTCAGCGCCGGTACGGTCAGGCGGTGCCGCAGCTCCTCTTCCTCGCCATTGGCGGTGAAGGTGATGCAGTCTTCCGGGCAGATGTCGACGCAGGCGTCGCATTCGATGCAGAGGTTCTTTTCGAACACCGTTTCGACGTCGCAGTTCAGGCAGCGCTGCGCTTCGAGGTAACCGAGCTTCTGGTCGAAGCCGAGCTCGACCTCCAGCTTCACGTCATGCAGCGTCTTCTCGATCGGCGCATGCGGAACCTTGTAGCGGATGTCGTTCGACACATCGTTGTCGTACGACCATTCGTGGATGCCCATCTTCTGGCTGGCCAGATTGACCAGCGGCGGCGGACGATCGTTCTTGGTGTCCTTGCCTTCCAGGAACAGGTGCATGGACACGGCGGCTTCATGGCCGTGCGCCACCGCCCAGATGATGTTCTTCGGGCCGAACGCCGCGTCGCCGCCGAAGAACACCTTCGGGTTGGTCGACTGCATGGTCAGCGTGTCGACCTTCGGCATGTCCCAGCGGTCGAATTCCAGACCGATGTCGCGCTCGATCCACGGGAAGGCGTTTTCCTGTCCCACCGCGACCAGCACGTCGTCGCATTCCATGTGCACATCGGGCTCGCCCGTCGGCACCAGATTGCGGCGGCCCTTCTCGTCCTTCTCGGCTTTCACCTTCTCGAAGATCACGCCGGTCAGCTTGCCGTCCTTGTGCGTGAACTCCTTGGGCACCATGAAGTTGAAGATCGGGATACCTTCGTGCTGCGCGTCGTCCTTCTCCCACGGAGAGGCCTTCATCTCCTCGAAGCCGGAACGCACAACCACTTTCACCTCATCGCCGCCGAGACGGCGCGAGGTGCGGCAGCAGTCCATCGCGGTGTTGCCACCGCCGAGCACGATCACGCGCTTGCCGATCGCGGTCGTATGACCGAACGAGACGGAGGACAGCCAGTCGATGCCGATGTGGATGTTCGCCGCCGCTTCGGCACGGCCTGGGATTTCCAGTTCGCGGCCGCGCGGGGCGCCCGAGCCGACGAAGATCGCGTCGTAATCTTCGGCCAGCAGGCTCTTCAGCGAGGTGATGCGCGTGCCGAACTTGGTCTCCGGCTCGAGGTCGAGGATGTAGTTGCACTCCTCGTCGAGCACGTGCTCCGGGAGGCGGAATTTCGGGATCTGCGTCCGCATCATGCCGCCGGCAAACGGATCGGCGTCATAGATGGTGACGTTGTAGCCGAGCGGCAGCAGATCGCGCGCCACGGTCATGGAAGCCGGGCCGGCGCCGATCAGCGCCACGCGCTTGCCGTTCTTCTGCGTGGCCGGTTTCGGCATGCGGGCGGCAACGCCCGTCTTGTTGTCGGCGGCGACGCGCTTCAGGCGGCAGATCGCGACCGGCTGCTCTTCGACACGCCCGCGCCGGCACGCCGGCTCACAGGGACGGTCGCAGGTGCGGCCGAGCACGCCCGGAAACACGTTCGATTGCCAGTTGATCATGTAGGCGTCGTCGTAACGACCCTGCGCGATCAGACGGATGTACTCCGGGACGGGCGTGTGTGCAGGACACGCCCATTGGCAGTCGACAACCTTGTGGAAGTAATTCGGATCGCTCGTGTCGGTTGGCGCCATACCGGGGGCTGGCTTAGCTTTGGCTTGCCCCTCAGCCGAAACAGAACTCATTGCTGAACTTGAATCTCCCAGACGGTGCGACTGCTTTGGCCGCCCACCTTTATTTCGCGGGCGCACTTATAAGCGGATGCAGCGGACATTTCCCCTGAAATCATCTTAGCCCCATGAATCTGTTACGCAAATAAGCTTTCCCTGTAGGGATATTCTCACTTGCTAACATGTTAGTCATCGGTGCCGCAGCGGATTCCCGCGCGCTTTGCGCTCTGCAATGCTGCGCGAACAACGTCGCTGACAGCCGACGATCCGTTGGGAGGCAGGGAACACTGTGGATATTACGTTTTCGTCAGACCAGCGCGCCATCGAAGACGCGATCACCAAAATCTGCAGCGGCTTCACCGACGCCTATTGGTCGGAATGCGACGAGAAGGCCCGCTTTCCGGAGGAGTTCTATCGCGCCGTCGCCGATGCCGGCTGGCTGGGCATCTGCATGCCGCCGGAGCTGGGCGGCGCCGGGCTCGGCGTCACCGAAGCCGCGATCATGATGCATGCGGTGGGGCGTGGCGGCGGCGGTTATGCAGCCGCCTCCAGCATCCACCTCAACATCTTCGGCCCGCACGCCATCGTCGTGCACGGCACGGAGGAGCAGAAGCAGCGCATGCTGGTGCCGCTCATCAAGGGCCAACAGAAAGCCTGCTTCGGCGTCACCGAACCCAACGCCGGTCTCGACACCACCAGCATCGAAACCTTCGCCCGTCGCACCAACGACGGCTACATCGTGAAGGGCCGGAAGATCTGGACCACCACGGCGCAGGAGGCCGACAAGATCCTCCTCCTCACCCGCACCGCGAAGAAAGAAGACGGCAAGCGCCCGACCGAGGGCATGACCTTGTTCTACACAACGCTCGACCGCACCAAGGTTGAGGTCCGCCGCATCCCGAAGATGGGCCGTGCCGCGGTGGATTCGAACACCGTCTTCATCGACGATCTTTTCGTGCCCGACGAAGACCGCATCGGCGAGGAAGGGAAGGGCTTTCGCTATCTCCTCGACAGCCTCAATCCCGAACGCATCCTCATCGGCGCCGAAGCTGTCGGCCTTGGCCGCGATGCGCTGAACCGCGCAGCGATCTACGCCCGCGACCGCAAGGTCTTCGGCCGTCCCATCGGCCAGAACCAGGGCGTCCAGCATCCGCTCGCCGAAGCGTGGACCTATCTCGAAAGCGCGTGGTGGATGTGCCTGCGCGCCGCCTCGCTCTACGACTCCAAACAACCCTGCGGCGCCGAAGCCAATGCCGCAAAGTTCCTGGGCGCCCGCGCCGCCTTCGACGCCTGCACCAAATCGATGATGGCGCATGGCGGCATGGGCTACTCGAAAGAATTCCAGATCGAGCGCCTCCTGCGCGAAAGCATGATCCCCCGCATCGCCCCGGTGAGCGAACAACTCATCCTCAGCTTCATCGGCGAGAATGTGCTGGGCTTGCCGAAGTCGTATTGATCAAAGTTGGCTTAGATAAGCCTGCGCGTTCCGATCCACCGACTTCAGATCGACAGGCCCGCTGCAGTCCGCCTGGGCAACGGGAAACCCGGTGGGCTCCAGTTCGGGATGCGCATCCGAGTAAGGCACCCGCCATTTGCGATCCCGAAGGTAGCTCGGCCACGCGAAGACATTGAACCACCGCTGCG
Source organism: Rhizomicrobium sp. (assembly GCA_036263395.1). GTDB lineage: Bacteria > Pseudomonadota > Alphaproteobacteria > Micropepsales > Micropepsaceae > Rhizomicrobium. The sequence continues at coordinate 4,032 of DATAHD010000509.1, forward strand.
GTGTCGCCCGGAGCAAAGTTGCCGTCGCTGCGTGACATCCAAGTTTGTAGTCCTGGAAGTCCCACGCAACGACGCGGAAGTCACGGCCTTTGAATTGGACTTCGCCATCCGCCCACTTGCCGTCCGAACTTCGGAATTCGGCATCGGTATCGCCGAAGAACAGCCACCCGAAAAAGATCACGCCGAGCCCCAGAACGAGAGCGCGTCCAACCAGCCGGAGTTTGTCAGGGACGATCGTCAAGACACCAAACCACTTCGATAAGATGCGTGGCTGGATACTGCATCAACACCGCAAAGAGAGCCAGACTCGAGAGTGGTTGTAAAAGTTGCGCGCGATACGGGTGGTACGACGCCTGCGCTTCAAGCTTTCCAGAACGACACGATCACGCCGCCCGCAACGATCAGTGTGCCGCCCACAAGGATCGGTAGCGTCGGCATCGTGTGAAAGAACAGGAAGTTGATCACCTGCCCACACGACGAACAGCGTCGCGATGTAGAGCCCGACAACTTCGCGGAATTCCAGCGGCGTCAGGTTCAGGAACGTGCCGTAGGCGAACAGCAACCCGGCGCCTAACACGAACAAGCCGATCCGCGCCGCCGTCACGCCGCTGTGATTGTAGAGCGCAATCCGCAACGTCGCGTCGCCGCTCACCTCGACGACCGTTGCCGCGATCAAAATGCCCAGCGTCGGAAGCAGGCCAAGCGAAGACGGCATCGGATTCTCCGGGAAGAGGCACGCTGATTCTGTGCCGGCGAATGAATATAGTGCGCCCGACGTCGGCGGGGCCATCCGTGAGCTATTTCGAATACGAAGCCATTTATCTCGGCATCATCGTCGGGCTCGCGCTCGCCAATATCCTCACGAGCCTGCACAAGCTGATCGAAGCCGGAAAGCGCGTGCGTTGGAGCTGGATGGCGCCGGGAACGGCCGCTTACGCCGCAACACATACGGTCAATGAATTCTGGTTTACCTGGGTCTATCATCAGAACGACCCCGGTCAGACGGTCTTCACGTGGTACGCGAACGCCCTGGCGTTCGCCCTGTTGTTCTTGATGTGCGCCGCTGCGCTTCCTGACGATGCAGCGGATGGTGATGTCGATCTTGAGCGTTTTTACATCGACAATCGAAAACGCTTCTGGGGCTTTTCGGCCGCTTTGCACGCTCTCAATCTTGCGAGCTGGCTAAAGGGCTTTGTGCTGGCGGGCTTTGCTTTGCCATTCCTTCACAGCAGCGCCCTTCCGATGCTCGCCAACACAGGCGAAGGTCTTCTGAGCTTGTCGCTGATGTTCACGCGCGCAAAATGGTGGCACGCATTGGTGCTCGTGCTGCTTTGGGGCTGGTCACTGTATTTCTTCGGCCCCATGCCGCTGAACTGATCGGGCATAGTCGGCGCGAGGCAGCGCATCCGGCGGCTGGTCGGAGCCCATTGTGGGGGGCAGTTGATTCGTGCGTAGCCAGCAATTTCAATT
>DATAHD010000510.1:0-3705 GCA_036263395.1 Rhizomicrobium sp.
CCTGGCTCAGGCCGGTGCATTCCTGGGCCGCGGCGGTCGTCGCGCTCCTCATCATCGCCTCGCCGATCGCGCTTCTCTATCAGGGCATCGTCTGGAAGGACGTGCTGTTCGCCGACGCCACCGCCGGCGGCTTCGCGACGCTCGCCTGGCTGCCGCGCGTCTGGAACACGCCGTGGCGTTTCGTGGCGATGGCCAAGGCGATGGTGCTGCTCTGCCTCGCCGCGATGGCACGGCAGAACGGCTTGCTGTGTCTCGCTTGCGGCGTGATCGCGCTGACCTGGATCGCATCGCAGCACACTCAGCTGCGCACCGCGCTTATCTATGGCGCCGCCGCACTCGCCTTCGCCGCGGTCTTCACCACCGCGGCCAACGTCGCGCTCGGCACCCGCATCGTCGCGCCCAGCGGCCCGGCCAAACAATTCCGCCTGCTCCAGCTCTACGACATCATCGGCTTCGTCGCCGCCGACAAGACCATCGCGCTCACCGTGCTGCACGATCAGGCGCCCGATCTCGAACGCGAAGTCCGCAGCGACGGCGTTCGTCTTTACAACCCACAGCGCAACGACCCCCTCGCCGGATCGCAGCCGCTGCAGAGCGCGCTCGAAGATGCGCCATGGAGCGCCGTGCGCGGCCAGTGGCTCAGCCTCATCGTCCACCATCCGTGGACCTACGTGAAAATCCGCGCCGAGGTCTTCCGCTGGATCTTCGCCACACCTGACATCGACAAGTGTCTCCCCTACCTCGTCGGCATCTCCGGCCCCGAACCGCAGATGGAAAAGCTCGGCATCGAAGAACGCGACGACGATCGCGACGACGCGCTCGCCGCTTATGCCTCAGTATTCATCAAAACGCCGGTGCTCAGCCACGTCTTCTACGCGCTGCTCTCGATCGGATGCCTGGTACTCTTGCTGCGCCGCCGCCGCGGCGAAGACATCGCCATCGCTGCGCTACAGGCCGGCGTGCTGCTCTTCACGCTCAGCTTCATCGTCATCGGCATCGCCTGCGACTACCGCTACCTCTACGCCCTCGACATCGCGTCGCTGGTGGGCGTGTTCTACATCGCGTGCGACTGGTCCAACTTGCTCCCAACACAAACTCGGTTGTCATCCCGGCCGCAGTGAAGCGAAGCGAAACGGAGGGCCGGGACCCATTGGGCCGGCAAGTTGGTGCTTGTGAGACCGTCACAGCGGAGGAAGGGATCCCGGACCTTCGCTACGCTGCGCTCCGCTTCGTTCGGGATGACAAATATGAAGTGGTGAAAGAAGGTGCGAACTACTTCGCGATCTTCGCTTTGCGCTCGCCCAGCGTGAACGCACCCACCGGGATATAAGCGAGATACACGATCAAGCACGCCGCCATCGTCGCCCACGGCGCGAACACCGCGGACCCGAGCAACAGCGCGATCAGCCCCATCACCGGCGCGCGGAACTGGCGCGTGATCTTCAGATGCTTCACCGACAAGGTCGGCACGCGGCTCACCATCAGCGCACTGGTCAGCGCGATCATCCCGCCGGAGATCAGCGGATCGCGGAAATAGCCAAGCCCCGACTGGAACGACAGCAGCAGCGGCAGCAAAATCAGGCACGCCGCCGCCGGTGTCGGCAGGCCGGTGAAATACGGATGTGCCGGGGTCGGCGATTCCTCGTCATGCGGCGCTGCCGCTTCGACATTGAACCGCGCCAGGCGCAGCGCGCAGCAGGCACAGAAGATCAGCACCGCCGCCCAGCCGGCGCCGCCGCCTTCATGCAAGGTCCAGGTATAAACCACCACGCTCGGCGCAATGCCGAAGCTGACGAGATCGGCGAGCGAATCGAGCTGTGCCCCGAACGCGCTGTCCGCCCCGAACAACCGCGCCAGACGGCCGTCCAGCATGTCGAAGATCGCGGCGCACACGATCGCGATGACGGCGGCTTCCCAATTGTCCGACAGGGCAAAGCGGATCGCGGTCGCGCCGCAGCAGAGGCCAACCAGGGTCAGCGCATTCGGCAGGAACTTGCCGAACGGCACATCGTCCTTGAGTTCGGCCACGCGCTCCTGAATCTGCGCGCGGCTCTTGTTTACGCGGACGGCGAGGGGAACGCGGCCAAGATCGTCTCGCCGGCTCTGACGTTCTGCCCGGCGTTCACCAGCACGTTCGCGCCAGCCGGCAAATAGATGTCGACCCGGCTTCCGAAACGAATGATTCCAAAACGGCTTCCGCGCCATACGCGCTCACCCTCTTTCAGGTCACAGACGATACGGCGGGCGATCAGACCCGCGATTTGAACGACAGCGACGTCCCCACCAAAGTCACCGTCCGGCCTGAGGCGGATTCCCATCCGCTCATTGTGGACACTGGCCTTGTCGAAGCTGGCATTGAAGAATTTTCCGGGGCGGTAGGCAAGCTTCGCGACAGTTCCATTACACGGCACGCGGTTTACGTGCACATTGAAAACATTCATGAAAATCGAAAGGCGGGTCATTTTTTCAAGACCCATCTCGAGTTCCGCCGGCGGTTCCGCCTCAACCACAGGCAGGAATTTGCCGTCTGCCGGGCAAATAATCAGGCGGTCGCCCGCCGGGGTTTTCCGCTCCGGATCGCGGAAAAACGCCACCACCCAGATCAGCACCGGCAAAAACAGCATCCCCCACACCCCCGCCAGCGACGCCAGCAGGAAGTTCAGGACGGCGGCAAACCCGATAAACGGCCAGCCTTCGCGGTGAATGGGAATACGCATGGGCGCGGGGTCATACCGAAAACCCCCAGCCAACGCTAGGGGATGAGCGCGGCCTGAGCGAAAGGTCCGGTGGACCTTTCGCCCGCGCGAATGCCCGAGCTTCAGCGAGGGCCGGATCAGGGGTAAGGGGTGAGGGGGAGAGCGAGGCTCCGCTTTGGGGACGCAGCCCCTCGCTCCCTGGGCAACCGGCCATGACCACCTTCGAAGACATCACGTCCGACGCCCAAACCAACCCGGCCATCCTCGGCCTCATCCTCGTCGGCTCGCGCGGCAAGGGCTTCGAGAACGCCCACTCCGACCACGACGCCATCCTCATCGTGACCGACGACGCAGCCGACACCCTGCACCGCAAATACGCGAACACCCCCAACATAGACCTGATGATTTTCACGCCGGCGCAGTTCGACAGCTACGCCGCGTGGGACACGCCGATGGCCTGGGACCGCTACAACTTCGCCCACACCAAACTCCTCGTCGATAAAACCGGCACACTCGCCGCCCGCATTGCGGAGAAAGGCGCGATCCCGAAAGACAAACAGAAGAGCGTGATCGACGCCCGCATCGATGCGTACGTCAACGGCACCTATCGCTCCGTGAAATGCATCCGAAACGGCAACCAACTCGGCGCCCATCTCGAAGCAGCCAATTCCATGCTCGACCTCATCGCATTGGTCTTCGCGCTCAACGGCCGCCATGCCCCCTTCTATGGCTATCTCGAAAAAGAAATCACGACATACCCCCTCGCGCTGCTCCCGCTCCCGCGCGAAGCCCTCCTCGCCGCGATCCGCCACGTCCTCGATGCCGCCGATCTCAGTTCCCAACAAACCCTCCTCACCGCCACAGAGTCCCTCTGCCGCAAGCAAGGTCACGGCGCGATCTTCGACAGATGGGACGGCAAAGACAAATGGGCGATGACATGGCAACCGCAATGATCGACGTCACCTATACTAGCGTCGCGCAGCGTAACTGGCTGCTGGGATACGAACAC
>DATAHD010000511.1:0-3714 GCA_036263395.1 Rhizomicrobium sp.
TTGCCGGTCATGTCGGCGGCGAGCGTCGGCTTGATCGCTTCGGCGTGATAGGCGCCCATCAGCGAGCCGCCGCCGGAATTGCCGAGCAGCACGATCTTCTCGACGCCTGCGACTTCGCGCAGCCACTTCACGCCGGCACCGATGTCGATGAGGGCGTGTTCGAGCAGGAACTGATCTTCGGCGCCGCGATAGCGCGTGTTCCAGCCGAGGAAGCCGAGGCCGCGTTCGGCGAACCACGGCGCGATGTAGTGCTCCGCGAAATCGACGTTGTAGTGGTTGGCGATGATCGCGACCTTCGGCCTGGTGCTGCGCGGCGTCCAGTAAAGGCCCTGGCAGGGATGGCCACCGGCGCCAGCCCTCACGCCTGTCGCCGATGTCAGGCTGACAAACTCACGCGTCACATCGCTCATGGATCAGATCACTCGCTGAAAGACAGCCCCGCTTGAACCAGCCGGGGCGTGCCGTAGTTGATGGTGCCGTCCGCAGCCTTCGTCGTCGCAACATCGGCGTCGAAGATATTGTCTGCGGCGACAAACACACTCCAGCTTGGCGCAAAAGTCCATGCAACACGCGCGTTCACAGTGGTCGCAGGCGGCAGTTTCAGCGTGTTTTGATCGTCGGCGTAACGAATACTTTCATATCTAAGGTTTGCACTCGCCGTCACGTTCGAGATCAGGATCGCATCGAACCCAGCGGTGACGGTGGCGCTGGGCGCCTGGGACGGGCGCTTGCCGGTGATGAGCGGCGCGGAGGTGCCGCCGTTGACGGTGGCATCGACCCAATCGCCCGCGACGCGCACGTCGAAGGTGGGGCCGAAGTGATAGACGCCCTCCCCCTCGATGCCACGGGCGACGATGTTGCCGACGTTTTGGCGCTGAATGAGGAGGCCACCCGCGGGGATGAAGCCGGCTTCGGGGAAGAGCGGATTGAAGCCGGGACCGGCGCCGACGGTGACGTTGCCGATGGCGCTGTGGATCTGGTTGTAGAAGACGGTGAGGTCCCAGGTGAGGCCGCCGGACTTGCCGTCGCCCGCCGTGCTGCCGCCGATGCCGCCTTCGAAGCCGTAGAGCTTTTCGGGAATGAGACCGGGATTGGCGACGGTGACGTTGTTGCCTTGCCGGAAGGGACGATAGAGCTCGTTGAGGCTTGGCGCGCGGAAGCCTTCGTAGGCGGCGGTGCGCAGATAGAGATTGTCGCTGACGTCGTAGCGCACACCGGCGCGTGCGGTCGGGATCACCGTGTTCTTCGACGGGAAGGTCTTGTTCAGGGTGACAAGGCCGCTGGTCAGCGACCGCTGCAGGATGTGGCCGCCGCTGCTGTCGTAATCGTCGGCACGGACGCCGAGGGTGAAGAGCCACGGATCGAGATGCGCGGCACCTTCGGCATAAAGACCGCCGACGAAGCTGCTGCCGCCGCTGAAGCGCGCGTTGGTGAAGTTGCCGGCGACGAAGGTGTAGTGCTCGTCGGACTGGCCGTGGCTGCCGCGCGCGTCACCGCCGAGCTCCCACGAGAGCCAATCGTGACCGCCGCGCACCGCACCGTTCATGCCCCAGCCGAGCGCAGGGGTTGCGAACTGATCGTTGGTCGGTGTCGTCGACACGCGCAGCGGCGCGACGGAGACGGAGGTGTTGGTGAAGCCGGTGTTTCGGACCCAGCCCTGCAGACGCCAACCGACACTGTCCGGCGTTTCGGCACGCACGACGGTGAGGCTGGCGGTTTCGCCTTCGGCCGACGACTGTGCGCCGACGAGACCGGAGTGACGGCTTTCGTTGTAGTAGCCGACGCGAGCGGAGACGAGCGTGTTGGCATCGGGCTGTGTGTCGAAGCGCAGCGAGCCGTTGTAGGCGTTGACGGTCACGCCATCGTCGGCAGCGCCGGCTTGCGGAGCGTGAACCGGAATCCAGCCGTCATCGCTGATGGCGGAGGCGCTGCCGTAAAGCTGGAACGTGCCGAAGTCCTTGCCGCCCGAGGCACCGGCGCGGCGATAGCCGAGTTCGCCGGCAGAGACGTTGGCGGTGAAGCCGGTCTTTGCGCGTTCGGCGAGTTCGATGACGCCGGTGAGCGCGCCTGCACCGTATGGTCCGGCACCGGCGCCGCGGACGACTTCCACGCTGGCGATGTCTTCGTTGGGCAGCGCGCACCAGAACACCCAGCCGCCGAAGGGATCGTTCACCGGCACGCCGTCCAGCGTGACAAGCGAACGGCCTGCGCCGGACGGCGCGATGGAGCGGAGCGAGACGCCCTGTGTCGTCGGATTGGCGGAGAGGCAGGTGTCGCGGCGAAACAGCGAGAGGCCCGGCACCTGCTCCAGCGCGACGTCGAGACGATCGCTGGCGCGCAGCTGCTCCGGCGTGATCGTGACGGTCGAGAAGGCGGCGTTACCGACCGGATCGAGCGGTTTGACCGTCACGGTGACGGTTTCGATCTCGGCCCAGGCGGGCGTGAAGAGGGTGCTTGCCGCGAGCGCGGCCAGCAAGGCGCGGTTGAAAGGGGTCACTTGGAAATCTTCGTTGGCTCCCGATACATCCACGGGAGCATCAGGCCGATGGGAATAATCCAGAGCGTACCAGCGAGCACGTAGTAAAGGAACTGAACCAGCCCGTTGGCGTGCGGCGCGAGGTGAATGCCGATGGCGACGGCGACGAGGATGTAGAACGCCAGCCAGACGAGCATCACGAGGAGGCCGATCAGTTTTTTGGTGCGCGGTGTCATGCGGCGATCACGCGGTCGATCCAGCGGGCGAGGTTGCGGACAACCTCCTCGCGGTTGGTTTCGTTGAGCATTTCGTGGCGGCCGTCCTTGTAGAAGTCGGTGGTGACGTCCGTGATGCCGGCGGCGCGGTAGCGCTCCACGAGCGGGGTCAGCCACTCCATATTGTTGTTCACCGGGTCCTTGTCGCCGGCGAAGAGATAGATCGGCAGGTCGCGGCGGATTTTCTTTATTTCATCTTGCTCGGACGCCTTCAGGCCGGCGGCGAACATGGTGCCGCGCGATTCATCCTTGGCGCTGAAGCCGCAGAGCGGGTCGGCGATGTATTTGTCGACTTCGTTGTCGTCGCGCGACAGCCAGTCGAACGGCGTGCGCGGCTTGGAATCGCCGGCGCCGATGGAATCGAGCGTGACACCTTTGCCGAAACCGGCGGCGAGCAGATCCATCGCGGCGGAACCGGAGATCACCGCGCCGTCGATGAGATCGCTGTGATCCGGCAGATAGACCTGCAGCGCGAAGGAGCCCATCGAGTGGCCGAGCAGGATCAGCTTGTGCTGCGGGTTCTCTTTGCGGATGAGGCGCGAGAGGATTGCCATGTCGTCGGCGAGGGCGGGAAAGCCGCGCGCGCCGAAGTCGCCGAGATCGTCTTTGGTCTTCGCCGTACGGCCGTGGCCGCGATGATCGTTGGCATAGACGACGATGCCGCTTTCGATGATCGGCGTCAGCGGTTCCAGATAGCGCAGCGCATGCTCACCCATGCCATGCGCGATCTGCAGCACGCCGCGCGTCGGCGCGGACGACGACCAGCGATAACAGAAGACCTTCTCGCCATCGGCGCCATCGAAGGTGAATTCGCGCGTCTGGATTGCCATGTGCTGCCACCCTGATTTTTGGGGAGAGTAGCGGAAATGGGGGCGGGCGGCAGTGCGTCAGAAGGGACGTTCGCGGTTGGCAATACGCTAGCGCATATCTATTTTTTTACGAACCGGGGCGGGCGCATCGAGC
>DATAHD010000512.1:0-9852 GCA_036263395.1 Rhizomicrobium sp.
AGGCTCTGGCGGATCAGCGAAGAGAGGTCGGAGAGATCGCGCTGCACGGCGATTTCGATCGCCAGCACCTGGCGGCCCTGGCCGTCGAAGAAAAACGCGTTGGTCGTGCCGGACTGCATGCCCAGCAGGAAGATGCGGCGCGGGCTGCGGACGACGGCATCGACGATCTTCGGGTTCGAGACCAACACGTCACGCGCGTCGGAGTCGAGCTGGATGATCACGGCCTTGTTGAGACCGAGCTTGATGCGGCGGTTCGGCTGGCGATCGCGCACCGAGACGGAGAGCACCCGTTCGCCGACGCTGTCGTCGCTGACAGTCGCGGCGCGGCCTGCCATGGGCAGGAGCGTAGCAACGCTCAGCAAGCTCGCGATGATCAGTTTGCGCATGGTGCGCTACTCCCCTTAATTCGAGCCGCCGGCGGCGTGGTCGACGCCGTAGCGGATAACCATGACAGCGCTTCCATCCTGACCGCCGCCGGTGGTGCGGGGACGGTTGTTGGAGGCGACTGTGAGCTTGTTCTTCGGATCGGCATCGCCCAGCGCACGCAGCGCGAGCGAGATGGTGCCGGTCGCCTGCGACTTCGCGAGCAACTCGGCCTGGTCCGGCGAGACTTCGACGGTCGCGGTCTTGGCGATAACGACCTTCTGATCCTTGTCTTCCTTGAACGTCTGATCCATCGCGAGAACGCGCACGTTGTCGAGGATGGTGGTGGCGCGATAGCGCGCCGGATTCTCACCGATCTTCATCGTCAGCACGACGTCGACGCGGTCGTTCGGCAGAATGAAGCCGCCGGCACCGGTGTCGGTCGAGATCGCGAAGGAGAGTGCGCGCATGCCCGGCGTCAACGACGCGGACATGAAGCTTGCAGCATCGGCATGAACGATCGCGGTGTTGGAGATCGGCTGGCCGTTCGCGAGCGGCTCGCGCACGACGGTGCCTTTCACCGCATCTTCGATCTGTGGCACGGATTCCGAAGTGATGAAGCTGGAGTCGACGTTGCTGCGCGGCCACTTCTGCCAGTGCACTTTGGTGGCGTCGAGCGCTGTGCCGGGCTGAAGATTGTCGGATGCGACGAGCACGTCGGTCGTAACAATCTGTGGCGCCGTTGCGGCCGCCGTGGTCGGCGTGCCGCCGCCCAGCAGTCCGCGGGCGAGAAACGCCACGCCGCCGGCCGCGACAGCTGCAATAGCAAGAACAATGATGCGCTGCGTATTCATGGGATCCGGCTCCTTTGACCCAATCCGACCACAAAACCCTTTAGAGAATGCTTAATAGGGGTTTGCACAATTGCTCTATCGCGCCAATGCGAGACGAAAAATCTCCGTCTGCGGAAGAACGAGCAACGCACCGAGTGCGAGTGCAACGCCATAGGGGATGCCAGACTTCGCATCGTGCAAACGCACGAGCCACACTTCGCGCATAAAGATGGGCGGAAGCGGGAAGCGACGGAGGAGCAGCAAAAACACTGTAAGCGCGCCGCCTGCAACAGAAGCGAAGAGCGCATAGGCCGGCAAATCCGGTAGACCGAGCCATAGCGCGGTGCACGCAAAAAGCTTGGCATCACCACCGCCGATCAAGCCGAACGCAAACAGCGTGAAGCCGACAACAAACCCAATGAGCCCGGCCAGCAAATGGCCGCCGACATCGCCGAACGGCATCTGCACCGCGAGGGCAAAACCGGTAAACGCTGTCAACAAGGCGACGGAGATCGTATTGGGAATCGTAAAGCTCGCGACGTCCCAGCCCGCAGCGACGGCGAGCAGAAGTGGAAAAACGGCGAGAACGAAGATTTCAGCGGCCACGCAGATGTTTCCGTGTGTGAGAGAAAGCGCAGCGTCGACAGTGGCAAAAAAAGCTTGTGAAAAAGCGAACGGCCGCCCCGAAGGACGGCCGTTCCCAAATCTATTCGTCCGAGTCCGGCCGATTAGATCTTGCCTGCAACCGTGCTGAACGTGGTGGTCAGGTTCGAACCGACCAGTTCAACGGCGCTGATGATCACGACCGCGATGAGGGCGGCAATCAGGCCATACTCGATGGCCGTCGCGCCGGACTCGTCACGAACGAAACGTGCAACAAGATTCTTCATTGGAAGCCTCCACTTTTATTGACACCCGCCCAGGCCGGCACTGTTCTTTATGAGACAGCCCATCTCCCGGACACGAGGAGAGCCTACGCGAGCGAACTTAATGCAGGCTTAAACGCAATGGTGCTGCGCTTTCGGTTCTGTTTCGGTTTGAAACGAAAAGCGGCCTTTGGATGCAATTGAAGCGTGAATTGCCATAGTTTGTTTACCAACGTGCACAATTCGGCGGAACCTTGTTTGAATTCACTGCATCGAAGCGTGAGCGATGAAGCGATTGAAGTAGGCACTGACAAGAAGAGATGTACATGCGCTCCTTGCCAACCGTTTAAAGCTTCTTTTACGGCACAGCGCTTAGGTTTGCGCAGGAACGATCGAAGGATCTTACGATGCGCAACGCCATCCGTACTTTCTTGCTTACTGCTTCCGCGCTGGTCGCGCTCGGCGGCCCCGCAATGGCGGAAGGCGGAATCAGCATTCCTCTCGACGAAGCGCGCGTGATCGCTTTCGCCAAGCCGGTACAGACCGTGTTCGTTGGCAATCCCACTGTTGCGGACGTGAACATGATCGACCCGCGCCATGCCTTCATCCTGGGCAAGGCGTTCGGCGCCACGAACCTCATCGCGCTCGACGCCAAAGGCAATCCGATCGCGTCGCGCAAGGTTACCGTTTTGGGCGGTTCGTCGCTGATCACGCTGAACCGCGGCAACGACCAATACACCTTCGCCTGTGCCACCGGCCGCTGCGAGCATGCGCGCGCGCCTGGTGACAACAAGCAGTCTTATGACGAGTTCATGGGTTCTGTGACGACGCGCGAAGACTACGCCCAGAAGCAAGCCGACGCGTCCGGCGGACAGCACTAAGCCCGTTCACCCGGCTTTCAGTTGCTGGGTCGCTGATAAGGGGGCTCGAGCCATGATGCTGGGTCAGGGACAGATGACCGGCGCGGGCCTCGCTCGCGCCGCCACGAACAGCGTCAAACGCACCTTCGCAGCGCATGTCCCGCTTTACATCTGCGCGATATTCTTCCTCACGATCACGCAGGGCGTCATGGCTTGGTACGGCATCGCGATGCCTTATCAGGCTAGCCTTGTTTTCCTGAAAACCGTGCCGGAATTCGCGCTGCTCGGTGCCGCGGTGTTTGCTGCGTTCGAATTCGTGAGCCTGCTGCGCAGCGGCTACACAGGCAGTCCTTCCAAAGCCATTGCTACGAAACTTGTCGATGGTCTGTTCGCCGGCGATCGGCCGGGCAATATCTTTCACGCGCTTGTAACGATGACGCCGTTGATGATCGCGTTTGCGGCGATGAAGGAAGCGATCCCGGAGATCCATCCGTTTTCCTGGGATCATACCTTCTATCAGTGGGACAGCTGGCTCGGCGCCGGCACGCCGTGGTGGATGTGGCTGCAGCCGGTGCTGGGTTATCCCATCATTACCACCGCGATCAACGCGATCTACGATCTGTGGTTCGCGGTCATGTTCGGCAGCCTGTTCTGGATGGCGTTTGCGAAGGACAACACCGCGCTGCGCATCCAATTCCTACTGGCGTTCGCGTTTTCGTGGTTCATCGCCGGGAATGTGCTGGCGACGATCTTCTCATCGGCAGGGCCTTGCTTCTATCGCGGCATTGTCGGCGGCACCGATCCGTATGCGGCGCAAATGTTTTATCTGCGTACGACGGCGGCACATTGGCCGGTTTGGTCGGTGCAGATTCAGGATCTGCTATGGCATTCCTATGCGACGGGTGATGGCGCGGTGCGCGGTATTTCCGCGATGCCAAGCATGCATCTGGTGATCGCGGCACTCTCTGCGTGCCTGGGGTGGCGGATCAACCGCTTCTGGGGCTGGGCGCTGACGGGGTTCACCGCGATTGTCTATGTCGGATCGATCCATCTCGCGTGGCACTATGCTAGCGATGGTATCGCGGGGATTGCACTGGCGGTGGCGTTCTGGTGGTTCGCCGGGTGGATTGTTCGCCGGATGAACGCTGGCGCATTTGCAGCGTAGGTTTTCAAGCAATCGGATTGTGCGCGGAGTGATCACGCGCGTCGCTATCTTCAGCTCCCCTATCTCCTAGCGCTGCCATCCCCGGCGAGTGATGGCGCGCAGCGCCGTGAGAGAAGCGAACTCAGGATCAGCCGCTTACTCAATTGTGAGCCGAACGAAGCACAGCTTCATTCGCCGTGCAGCGCGACAGACTGCTTATCCTGGGCCCACTCCCTCCCGGCCGCGCTGCGCATGGCCAGTCGCCGGGGACGACTGCGATAGTTGAGCGGTGCACGACCAAGTGAGTGTGCTACCGAGCACGCAGACCGAGCACAATGCAGCAGACCACACCCATCGCAGGCGGCGATAGAACTCCCGCGCTCCGCTCGTTGCCGATTATCGACTGACGCGGAGGTTGGTGATCTGCTGGCCGATGGTCGCGAATACTGTGCTGATCGAGGCCGAGGTCGAAATGTCGAAGAACTTGCTCGTGTCGGTCGCACAGTTCTGCATCACAGTCGAGTTGCCACTCGAACCGTCGAAGTGAACGAAGACAGAGTAGACGATTGTGCCCGTACGTTTCACCGCCGTGCAGATCGCCGACATGCGGTCATCGACACCCGAGGCCTGATTGGCGCCGTCGCCATACCAGCGATCCTGGGTATTCAAACCGTCTGACAGGATGATGATGACCTGTGAGGTGTCCGACGGCAGCGCCGCGGTATTGAAGGGATTGCCGGACGAGAGCGATTGCCAGCCCCAGGCGAGCCCAATCGGCTGGTTGGTCGAGCCAGCTGCCACCATTGCATCGACCTGACTATTGAGGGTCGTCCAGTTGTAGTTCAGCGCCGTGATCGTACTGCCGGGACAGGAACTGGTGTTCTCCGCCGGGAAGAACGCGGCGGCCGTCGTCGGAGACGTGTTGCTGATGTCATAGTCCTGGGTACGATCCATGAAGCAACCGCCCCAGGTGCTGTGGGCGTTGGGTATCCAGGTGTGGGAGTAAGGTGCACCCGTCGTCACGGGCGTAGCCGTCCGGGTGCAGGTTTTCCTGCTGCCACTGGTTGTCACGCATTGGCACGTGGTGGTCGTGACCGTATTGCCCGACGTCGAGGACGTTGGGTAACCCGAACAATAGCTGGACGTCGTGCAGTTCGTGCTGTTCGTGCAGACCGTCGTGGTTGTCGGCGTGCCCGTCGTCACCGTGGCCACGCTGTCATAGCAGCCATTGTAGTAATGGCCGTTCTTATAACTCGAGACGTTGCCGCCGTCCTTACCCGGGCAGATCAGGCCACTAGACGGAATCGTGCTGGTCGTCGAAGAGCCGTTTGCCGCTCCCGTGGTACAGCGATAGCCGTTGCCGCTGCTTGAATAGGGGCATGTGCTGCCGGGACCGACACTGGACGATGGCGTACCGTTCGATGGCGCGGCATCCCAGTCCGTCCAGTCGATCCACGTCGCGCTCGGGTTTGAGTTGCCGTAGTTCACGGCTTTGCTGAACGGAATGATCGAGACCTGCACGTCGCCGGCATTCGTCGCAGCGTTCTTCAGCAACGTCAGCAGACTATGCGTTGCCGTCTTGAGCGCGCTGATCTTGGTGAGGCCGGTCGAGTCCGCCTCGGTCATCGAACCGGTGTTGTCGAGCACCAGCGCCACGCGCAGCTTAGTTTGGCCGAAGGTGATCTGCGATGTCGCGTGCACCGTCAACGTGTTCATGCCGGCGATCCGCATCAGCGTCGTCGGCATCGGCACGTTGGTGGTGAGCGTGATGGTCTGGCCGGACTTCGCGACCGACACCGTGGTCGGCGTGCCGTATTGCGTCTTGTCGGTGGTGTAGTTGGCGTCGAAATAGCGCTGCGCCATCGTCTGCATCTGCCCCTGAGACAGATTGGTCGTGCCGCCGACGGCGAGACCGGCGGCGTCCAGCGCCTCCGTCAGGCGCGAACGCACGATCATCGCACGGGCCATGTCGAGACCGACGCCGGCGCCGATCATGATCGGGACCAGCGCGAGGCCGAAGATCATCGCGACATTGGCGCGGCGCGAGCGGACGAATGACGACAGCAGCAGGCGTGCGTTGATCGCAGACACAGCAATTCTCGAGCGCAACGACATATTTGGCCCAACCCAGACTCTTCTCACCGATTATCATTCGACAACGGTTAGGATTTTGCTTTCGCTTTTGCCTTGGAGAGTTACGCAATCGTTAGCGCGCGTTGGTGACTGTTCGTAAATCGCTACGTTCGTAAACGAGAGATGAATTTGACGGATGTCGCGCCGTTCATGGTAACCGGCTGTTCAGTACGATCGGCTGAATCGCTTCATGCTGTGCCACGGGGCGATTACAACTTCCCGCGGGAACACGTCTGTCGAAAGCACCGTCGGAATGATCGTCGTGCGCGGTCTGAGAGCGAGAATGCGGGTTGCGCGACGGCGCATGCGCAAGAACGCGCGCTCTGGCTCCAGCATCATCGAGTTCGCGGTGGTCGCGCCGGTGCTCCTGCTGTTCATCTGCGGGATCATCGAGACGGGTGTGATCTTCTACGGTCAGTCGACTCTGTTTTACGCCACTGCCGACGCTACCCGCATGGTGCGCACCGGGCAGATCACCGGCGCGGTTAATGCCACAACCATCCGGACACAGATCTGCTCGCGCATTTCGGGCCTGATCAGCACGGCGCAGTGCAACGCCAATCTGAAGATCGACATGCGCACGGCGAGCAGCTTCGGTTCGTCGAGCTATCCGAGCGTCACCAACAGCAACGGAACGATCAATAGTGGCGCGCTCAACACGAGCTCCAATATTTCGGCTTGTCAAATCGTGCTTATCCGCTCGTTCTATCCCTGGGCGATCATGACGCCGTTGATGAGGCCGCTGCTGAAGACGGCGTCCGACGGCACCCACCTCCTCTACGCGGCTGCTGCGTTCAGGACCGAACCGTACAACAACAGCCCATGCTGAAAAGCCTTGCCCGCTTCCGCAAAGCGAAAGATGGCGTCGCCGCCATCGAATTCGCGCTGATCCTGCCGGTACTGACGGCGCTGACACTTGGGGTCATCGAAGTCACGAGCGCGCTGGAATGCCGTCAGCGGGTGACGGCCATGACAGCCACGGCGGCCGACCTTGTCGCGCAGTACACACAAATCACAACGGCGCAGATGAACGACGTCCTCGCCGCGACAACGGCAGAGCTTTATCCGTTCACAGCCAGTGGCGCCAAAATCACGCTCACCAGCATCATCAGCGACGGCAATGGTAACGGCAAGGTCGCGTGGAGCAAGGGTTCGGCGGGCGCAACGCTGCGGACCACCAACACCACGGTCACACTGCCGACAGGCCTGATGGCGGCTTACACCTGCTCGGCCGGCGTCTGCACCGGATGTGCCTCCGGCGCGTGCAGCGTGATCCTGTCGGAGGTCAGCTACAACTACGCCAGCTATTCGAACACGACGAAGTTCATCACGCGTTCGCTGACGCTGAGCGACAGGTTCTACGCCAAGCCGCGGCGTAGCGCGACAGTTGGCTTCGGGCCGTAACGCGGCTTACTTCTTCTTCTCTTCGCGTACGCGCATCAGGCCTTCCTGCACGACGCTGGCAACGAGTTTGCCGTCACGCGTGAACAGGGAGCCGCGATTAAAGCCCCGCGCGCCCGACGCGCTCGGCGAGTCCTGCGCATAGAGAAGCCAGTCATCCATCTTGAAGGGATGGTGGAACCACATCGCGTGATCGAGGCTCGCCATCTGAATCGGCGAATTCCACGAACGGCCATGCGGCAGCAGTGCGGTATCCAGCAACGACATGTCCGATGCATAAGCGAGCACCGACTGCTGCACGATGACATTGTCCGGCACCGGCCCGGTGGCCCGGATCCAGACGTTATCGAACGGTTCGCGCGCCGGGCGGTTCATCCAGTTGTCGAGGATGACCGGACGCATCTCGATCGGGCGCGGCTTCTCCCACCATGCCTTCATGTCGTCCGGCATCTCCGCCATCAGCTTCTTGCGCGCTTCGGCTTCGTCCATCAGCTCTTCGGGCGCCGGCACCTTGGGCATATCGAACTGGTGCTCCAGGCCCTGCTCCGGCGTCTGGAACGATGCTGACATGTTGAAGATCTGGTGGCCGTGCTGGATCGCCACCACGCGGCGCGAGGTGAAGCTGGAGCCGTCCCGCGCACGATCTACTTCGTAAAGGATAGGAACTTTGGGATCGCCACCGCGCAGGAAGTAGGCGTGGAACGAGTGGCAGATGCGGTTTTCGACCGTGCGGCTGGCGGCGACGAGGGCCTGGCCGAGCACCTGGCCGCCGAAGACGCGCTGCATGCGGTCGGCGGGGCTTTGGCCGCGAAAGATGTTCTCTTCGATCTTTTCGAGATCGAGCAGGTCCATGACCTCTTCGATCGGCGTTCGGGTGAGTGGAGTCATGGGCGCTCCTTAAAGCGTCATCCTAGCATTTCGCAAGCGCAGTACGTGACGCTGCGACGTCAGAAATATTTCACATTGACCGGGCTTTATTGGGCTTAGAAGAATCGGTCTGTCACCAACGCTACAAAGCGAAAAGGGTCCCCATCGACCATGGCAAATGTGCTTCTGGAGCGCGCCGCGCACCAACGCCCGGCCACCACCAAAAGAGGAGCCTTGGAACGCCTCTTCACCCTGATGTTTCAAGGGTTTGTCTACAACCAGATTTGGGAAGACCCGGATGTCGATCTGGCGGCGCTCGAGCTGAAGCCGCATCACCGGTTGCTCACCATCGCGTCCGGCGGCTGCAACGTCCTCAACTATCTGGCGGCCGATCCGGCGGAGATCACGGCTGTCGATCTCAATCCCAATCACATCGCTCTCACACGGCTGAAGATTTCCGCACTGGCGAATCTTCCGACCTACGAGGACTTCTTCCGCTTCTTTGGCGAGGCGGACGCGAAGGCCAATCGCTCTGCGTATGACGACTTCCTCGCTAAGCGGCTCGACAATGATACGCGCGAGTACTGGGAGAAGCAGATTCCGCTGCGCGGCCGGCGTATCAACATGTTCGCGCGCAACCTCTATCGCTATGGCCTGCTCGGACGCTTCATCGGCATCCTGCACACCGTTGCGAAGCTGCACGGCAAGCGTTTGGAGCCCATTCTGACGGCGCGCACGCGCGAAGAGCAGCGCCGCATGTTCGACCGCCACATCGCACCGCTGTTCGATTACAAGTCGATCAAGCTGCTGTCGAAGAGCCCGGTGTCGCTGTATGCGCTCGGCATTCCGCCGGCACAGTACGACGAACTCGTTTCAGCGACGAACGGCGATGCCATCGCGGTGCTGCGCGAGCGTGTCGAGCGCTTGGCGTGCGATTTCCCGATCGAGCGCAATTACTTCGCGTGGCAGGCGTTCGGCCGTGGCTATGACACGGAGAAGCGTGAGGCGGTGCCAGCGTATCTGCAGAAGGATGTCTATGAGGTCATCCGTAAGCGGACGGATCGCATTCAGGTGCATCACGCCTCGCTAACCGACTACCTCGCCACTCAGCCGGCGCGGTCACTGCATCGCTACGTGCTGCTCGATGCGCAGGACTGGATGAACAGCCAGCAGATCTCGGCGCTGTGGAGCGAGATCGATCGGACGGCCGACAGCAAGGATGCGCGCGTGATCTTCCGGACGGCCGGCAACGATTCGCCCCTGCCCCGGAAGCTATCGCCGGAATTGCTTGCGCCGTGGCAGTACCTTGAGGAGGAGAGCAAGGCCTGGCACGCCCAGGATCGCTCTTCGATCTACGGGGGCTTCCATGTTTACACCCGGCGGCC
>DATAHD010000513.1:0-1825 GCA_036263395.1 Rhizomicrobium sp.
GCGTGCGGCGAGTGCCACGTGACGACGCTGACCGGCGCGACACAGGTATTCGCCGAAGGCGTCACGCCGCCCGATCTGTCGCTCGTCGCGTCCTATTCGCGCGAGGATTTCCTGCACTTCATGCATACCGGTAAAGCGGCGGGCAATCGCGAGCTGACGTTGATGTCGGACATGGCGCGCCTGCGTTTCAGCCATTTCACCGACGCCGAACTCGGCGATATCTACGACTACCTCGCGGCGCGCGGGCACAAGCTTAACGGCGGCTAGCGGCAAGCCTGTTCGCGGCCAACGTGAGCGGCAATTCATGCAGCTGCACGGGCCGCACCGCGTTATGCTTCATTGCACCCGCGCGGAACCACCGAATGCATCATCATTTCGCGAATTTCTACCTGATCGGCTACGCGATCGCCGTGATCTGCGTTTTCCTCGCCATAACGACGGTGGTCGGTGGTGAGGTGGTCGGCCGCCGCGGGCGGAACATCATCCGCAAGGACGAGAACCCGGCCCTCTATTGGTCCAATGTGGGCTTTCTCCTCGCCGTGGCGGCCATTTGTGCCGGCCTTGCCTACTGGCATCAGGTCGCCCGCGACCACGAGCGGCAAGACCGCTACGACGCTGCCCAGTTCCAGCAATAGGCGCAGGGCCGGCATTCCCAGAAACGCGCCATTTTCTCTGTGAGTCGGGCCGCCCGGCCGCTTCCCGCCGGAAGGTGAGGGAGTAGACTGCCGGAGATTCTCCAACCCGTTCGCCGATGCGCCAGTACCACGACCTTCTCGAACTCGTCCTGAAACGCGGCGTCGAAAAGCACGACCGCACCGGCACCGGCACGATCTCGGTATTCGGGCATCAGGCGCGCTACGATCTGGCCGACGGCTTCCCGCTGCTCACCACCAAGAAGCTGTTCCTGAAGGGCATTATCTACGAGCTGCTCTGGTTCCTGCGCGGCGACACGAACGTGCGCTGGCTGCAGGAACGCGGCGTCACCATCTGGGACGAATGGGCGGACGAAAACGGCGACCTCGGCCCGGTCTACGGCTCGCAGTGGCGTTCATGGCCCGCACCGGACGGCACCACGATTGATCAGATCTCCAATCTGGTGCGCGACATCCGCAACAATCCGGACTCGCGGCGCCTGATCGTGACCGCATGGAATCCGGTGGAGGTGCCGAAGATGGCGCTGCCGCCGTGCCACTGCCTGTTCCAGTTCTATGTCGCGAACGGCAAGCTCAGCTGCCAGCTCTATCAGCGCTCGGCCGACATTTTCTTGGGGGTGCCGTTCAACATCGCAAGCTACGCCCTGCTGACGATGATGCTGGCACAGGTGACGGGCCTGAAGCCCGGCGAGTTCATCCACACGCTGGGCGACGCGCACCTCTACCTGAACCATCTCGACCAGGCGCGCGAACAGCTGACCCGCAAGCCCTATCCGCTGCCGACGATGAAGCTGAACCCGAAGGTCTATGACATCTTCGCCTTCCAGCGCGAAGACTTCATCCTCGAGAACTATCAGGCGCACCCGTCAATCAAGGCCGAGATCGCGGTGTGAGCGGGCTCGTTCTTCGCGAAGCGCAGCCTGCTGACGCCGCGCTGGTCTTCTCCTTTATCACTGCGCTTGCCGAGTACGAAAAGCTCGCGCACGACGTCGTCACCAACGAAGCCGAAATCGGCGCAGCGTTGTTCGGCTCGAACCCGCGCGTGTTCTGCGATATCGCCGAGTGGGACGGCGCACCGGCCGGCTTTGCCCTGTGGTTTTACAACTTCTCCACGTTCAGAGGCCGCCACGGCATCTATCTCGAAGACCTGTTCGTGAAGCCCCAGATGCGCG
>DATAHD010000514.1:0-1568 GCA_036263395.1 Rhizomicrobium sp.
CCGCTAGGGTCGTCGTCCGCGGCGCCGGTTATCAAACCGGGGCCCAACGCCCGCCAAACGCTGAATGACTTCGTCCCAGTGTCCGGCATGGGCAGCGACTCGACTTGCAGGTGCCGCACGGATTACCTACCTGTTCGCGAGGAATTGGAAGGCGGCCACATGTCTGTCATCGGATGGGTTCTTCTTGGCCTGATTGCCGGGTTCATTGCGAGCAAGGTCGTCAATGCGCGCGGCGAAGGGTGTTTGATCGACATCGCGCTGGGGCTTGTCGGGTCGATGGTTGGCGGCTTCATCTTCACCAGCATCGGCGGCGAAGGGGTGAGCGGGTTCAACCTGTATTCGATGCTGGTGGCGGTCGTCGGCGCGATTGTCGTGCTCGTTATCTATCACGCGATCACGGGGCGGCGCGGCATTCGCTGAGGCTCCACGTAGCTGGCGTTCACGCAAAAGAATGGCGCAGATCGGATGACCGGCTGCGCCTTTCTTTTGGACTTGCTACAGGCTGGCCCGGCAGGAAAGCCGCATCCGGCGAACCACCATGGCACGTTCACGCACCCTCCACGGCCCTTGCGTTGATCCGCAGCGCCGGCACGGAAGGCCCTTTGGCACAACCGAGGTGCGGCACTGAACGGGACGCAGCAATGCGCGCGAGTGCGCATCCGCCCTGTCTGTTCTCGCGTCAAAACTCATGGCACTACAACTCACTCCCTAGGTCATCGGGCGTAAGTTAGCGCGCATACGTTCTACTTTCAATCCCGGTATAGAGGATTTTTAACAGGAATATAAGAACAACTATTTTATAACGATGTCAGTTGGTTAGACCGCTTTTGCCAGTTTTGGACATGATGACCGCGGCTTGGCTCACGTATCGGCGAGCATTTTCGTCAGGTTGGGCTGGCCGGTGTGGGCGGTCAGGCCGCCGTCGACGCTGACGATGGCGCCGACCATGTAGGAGGCGTCGTCGGAGGCCAGGAACGCCACGACCGAGGCCATCTCGTCCGCGCGAGCAAAGCGGCCGATCGGGACCGTCTTGTCCCACGCCTGCTTCACGCCCTGCATGTCGTTGATGCCGGCGATGATGGGCGTGTCGACCGGGCCAGGGCAGATCGCGTTGACGCGAATGCCGTCAGTGATGTGATCGATGGCGAGGGCGCGTGTGTAGTTCACGACGCCGCCCTTGGCCGCATTGTAGGCGGTGAAGCCGAAGTCGCCGAACAGGCCTGAGGCCGAAGCGGTGTTGATGATCGATCCGCCGCCGCCCGCCTTCATGATCGGGATCGCGGCTTTGCAGCCATAGAACACGCTATCGAGATCGACGGCGATCACCTTGCGCCATGCCTCCACATCGAGATCGGGCGTGACGCCGAAATTGCCGATGCCGGCATTGTTGAACAGGATGTCGATGCGGCCGAAGCGATCCTTCGCCGCCTCCATCAACGCCTGCACCTGCGGCCAGTCCGAAACATCCGTCCGCTGATAGAAGGCGCGCTTGGCGCCAAGCTCTTCGGCCAGGTTGGTGCCGAGATCGTCGTTCAGATCGGCGATGACGACACTCGCGCCCTCATCAT
>DATAHD010000515.1:0-1567 GCA_036263395.1 Rhizomicrobium sp.
GCCCGCTCTTCGTCGATCAAGCGAAAAACAACGATGGCTTCATTTTGTGAGCGCGCGCCCGTCACCACTGTCACCAGTCACCACTATGGTCGCTAGAGACCTCTATAGGGATAGAGAAATTTCCACCCTCTCTTACGCACATGATTCCAAACAAGTGGTGCAGGTGGTGACAGTGGTGACACGCTTGTTCTTGAAAGCGAATTTCTGTCACCACCTTGTCACCACGTCACCACCTCGGTGATGCCTTTCCATATATGGCATGCCGAGTGACCTGCCACTGAAGATTTCCTCCACGCGGAGTTAGAGTCCGGCCTCAAAAGGGGACGGACGATGAAGCGGATCAGGTTCACTGAGGAGCAGATCATTTCAGTTCTGCGGGAGCACGATGCCGGCGCGAAGGCATCGGATCTGGCACGCAGGCACGGCATCTCGGAAGCCACGCTCTACAACTGGAAGGCCAAATACGGCGGCATGGACGTGTCGGACGCCAAGCGGCTGAGGTCGCTGGAAGAAGAGAACCGCAAGCTGAAGAAGCTGCTGGCCGAGACGATGCTGGATCAGGCGGCGCTGAAGGAGCTTCTGGCAAAAAAATGGTAGGGCCCGTCGCCAAGCGCGAGGCTGTCGCTCATCTGCGTAACGTCATGCAGATGAGCGAGCGCCGGGCCTGCCTCCTCGTCGCTGCCGATCGCAAGATGGTCCGCTATCGCTCGCGCCGGCCGCCTGAGATCGAGCTGCGCACTCGTTTGCGCGATCTCGCCAACCAACGGCGCCGGTTCGGCTACCGCCGGCTATTCATTTTGCTGCGGGAACAAGGAGAGCCGTCAGGCATCAACCGCATCTATCGTCTCTACCGCGAAGAAGGGCTGACCGTTCGCAAGCGCGGAGCCCGGCGCAGAGCGATCGGTACACGTGTGCCGATCCTGGTCGAGGCCAAAGCCAACGCACGCTGGTCGCTCGACTTCATACATGACCAGCTCGCTTATGGCCGGCGATTCCGCATTCTCAACATCGTGGACGATGTCACGCGTGAATGCCTGGCGGCGATCCCCGACACGTCGATCTCAGGCAAGCGTGTCGCTCGTGAGCTGACGATCATCGTCAACGTGCGCGGCAAGCCACAGATGATCGTGTCCGACAATGGCACCGAGTTCACTTCCAACGCCATGCTCGGCTGGGCCAAGGATCATGACGTCGACTGGCACTACATCGCACCAGGTCGACCGATGCAGAACGGCTACATCGAATCCTTCAACGGTCGGATGCGCGACGAGCTTCTCAATGAGAGCCTGTTCATCAATCTCGAACAGGCCCGTCACCTCATCGGCGCCTGGGTTGCTGACTACAACACTGCGAGGCCGCACTCCTCGCTGGGCTACAAAACGCCGGCCGCCTACGCCGGTACACTGATCGCGCCGAAGGGCGTAACATCAGCCGAGGCTCTAATCGCCGCTGGATGAAAGTTCAGTGGCAGGTCATGGGCTCTATCCGCGGCTGCCACGGCCGCGCAGTCAACGCAGTGCTCCCCGCTTCGACAGCCAAGTCCGGTTCGGGTCAAACGCGTCGGTTT
>DATAHD010000516.1:0-11093 GCA_036263395.1 Rhizomicrobium sp.
GCAGACCGAGAAGTATGTCGACTTCATCGACGCCGGCATTGTGGACCCGACGAAGGTCGTGCGCACCGCGCTGCAGAACGCAGCCTCGGTTGCGGCGCTCCTGATCACGACGGAAGCCATGATCACCGATCGTCCGAAGAAAGACGCAGCGCCGGCGATGCCGGGCGGCGGCATGGGTGGCATGGGCGATATGGATTTCTAATCCAGCCCTCGTTGTTCAAAGCGAAAACGGAAAGGCCCGGTGGAAACACCGGGCCTTTTTGTTTGGCAGCACTCATTGTAACTTCACATTTTTGATGTATACATGCACGGTAGGATTCATTAATGGACCAATCCAAGATGCCGATCCAGTCTAGCCAATGCCGCGCCGCGCGCGCGCTTTTAGGATGGTCCCAGGACGATCTTGAAGTCAGTGCGCGCGTCTCCAAGAAGACCATTGCCGACTTTGAGAGGAACGCGAACATCCCCTATGACAAGACGCTACGAGAGATCCAGTTCGCGCTCGAAGCGGGCGGTGTTCAATTTATTCCTGAAAATGGTGGTGGCGCCGGCGTACGCCTTAAAGTAGCTGCTCCACGTTTATTGCGTCGGCGAGTTTCGAGATTCGACCGGATGGCGACCATGGCTGTTGCCTATAAAGACCGAGAATTTCAACTCCGCCTTTCCACCAATATATTAGACGACATCGACAGGACTAATCACGGAAGCGACGCTGACTTTGAGAAATCGATGGATGATCACTTGAATCTCATCCTGATAACAGCGGCGGCCGCTATCGACACCCCAGACGGGCACCGCGTTGACGACAACGGCGTAGTGCTTCTCACGAACGATGACTTCGACGAATACACCGGTCCGCGTCGTCGTTTGTCCGCACGTTTCGTTGTTGGTCAGAGATTTATTGGCAAGAGTCCCCCACACCGACGGGCCGAAATCGTACAGATAGCGGACGATGGTCGAAAAGCTTGGGTAGACGTCCGAACGTCAGACGGTCTTTTGATCGACAGCGCGTGGGTGACGTTCGCTCAATTCAATCAGCATTGGTCTCTTGCTTAGATTGGGTGCTCTTTTCGCCATCGCCCTCAGCGTCCTTCAAGCTCCAATCCACCTTCACCGTCACCTGGGTGTCGATGGCTTGGGTGTCTTTGATGGCGGGGCGGTAGTGCCATTTGCTGACGCATTCGACCCGCGGCGTTGTCGAGGCGGTTGCCGTCGATTTGGCGATTTGGTGCCGCCGAGGGGGAAAACCCTGAACCATCTTGCCTGATTTATGAGGCGCGGAATCGACGCGCTGCGCTTACCGGCATACCGTCCGAGCTTTTGGGGAGGTATGTATTGGATCGACTAAAGGGCAAAGTCGCTATCGTCACGGGTGGCGCCAAGGGCTTGGGTGAAGCCGATGCGCGGCTGTTCGCGGCGGAGGGTGCGCGCGTTGTTCTGACGGATGTCGATGAGGCGAACGGCAGCCGTGTTGCACGCGAGATCGGCGATGCCGCGCGCTTTGTGCGCCAAGACGTAACCGAAGAGAGAGGATGGATCGCCCTGATCGAGAAGGTCATGTCTGATTTTGGCCGCCTCGATGTCCTCGTGAACAATGCCGGCGTCGTCGAAGCCGGAACCATCGAGACGACAACGGCGAGCGACTATCGCCGCGTGATGGCGGTCAGCGTGGACGGGACCTTCTTTGGCTGTAAGCACGCGATACCGGCCATGCGGCAATGGGGTGGCGGCTCCATCATCAACATGGCTTCGATCGATTCCATTCAAGGGGAGCCGCTGGTCGCGGCCTATTGCGCGGCAAAGGGCGCCGTCGAGTCGCTGACACGCGCAATCGCGGTTCATTGCGCACAAGGCAAAATGAACATTCGCTGCAACTCCGTTCACCCATCGGGAATAGACACGCCGATGGTGCGCCAGTTCGGCGGCAAGGTGGTGGCGGCCGGGCTGCTGTCCGCCGTCGCAACATCGTCGCCGCACGGCATAAGCCCGCTCGGCGCACCGAAAGACATCGCCTACGCCGTTCTCTATCTCGCCAGCGATGAATCGCGTTTCGTGAACGGCCAGAGGATTGTCGTCGACAACACGATGTCGATCACCAGCGGCTACGTGCCGGCATAGGGCGGGGAGAAAGAGCTATGTCTGCAAAAATGCATCTGACCGGTCTGGTTCACGTCAACATCAATGTTTCGAACTTCGAACGCTCGCAGACATTTTACGAAGCGCTTGGCTTTCGCCTCATCTGGATGGTGCCCCCGACAAACTCGCCCGATGTGGCGGCGGCGGTCGGCATGCCGCCCTATCGCGTGAAGGGCGGCCTTATGGCGCTTGAAGGTGTAGAGCCGCGCGTGGTCATCGACCTGCTGGAGTGGTCCGAGCCGCGTGACGAGGCGCCGCCATATCCACATCTCTATCATCTCGGTCTCGCGCGTATCGCGCTGGCGACGAGCAACATGGATGCCGATCTAGCACTCCTCGCCACGCTCGGCGCCGAACTGGTCGGACCGCCAGCACGCGTCGAGATCAACGGTGCAGCAACCGGCCCTCGCTTCGTCTGTTTCAAGGACCCCGATGGAACGATCCTCGAGCTGGTCGAGACAGCCGCCTAAGGAAAGGCGGCGTCGGTGCAGGAGAACCCCTTGGGCTTCAGTTTTCGCTAGCAGCCTTGTCCGTCCGCGCGTCGTCCACGTTGGCATCACCACCTTTGCTGTTCGCGTCCTCGCCGTCGTCCTTGTCGGCATCGTCCTTCAAGCTCCAATCCACCTTCACCGTCATCGGGGTGTCGATGGTTTGGGTGTCTTTAATGGCGGGGCGGTAGTGCCATTTGCTGACGCATTCGACGGCGGCGTTGTCGAGGCGGTCGCTGTCGCTGGACTTGGTGACTTTGATGCCGCTGACCGTGCCATCGGCGAGCACCGTGAAGGCGAGCTCGGTCGTGCCTTCCTGGTTGAAGACGCGGGCAAAGAAGGGGTAGTCGTCTCGGCAGTTCTGCGGCTTTGACAGCTGCGGCGGGCGCGAGACGTGCTGGATGACCGGCACCTTTACGACCTTGACGATTTTCACCGGCGCTTCGGGCTTGGCCTCCATTTTCTCGTAAAGGTCCCAGAAGAACAGCAGCGATGAGCCGGTGGCGACGGCGCCCGCGATGATCACCGCCCACAGGTGGTGACGGAAGCGCTGGTGATAAAACACGCCGGACGAAATGACGAAGATCAGAAACTCGATGACAATCACGACAGCTTCTCTGGGCGTGAGGGTTCGCCGACGCGCTTACCGTGCGCGGCTGCGATGCACAAGACCGGCATCGCGCGTTCTGAGAAATAGGTCCCGGACCTCCGCTGCGCTGGCGCTCCGCTGCGTCCGCGATGTCAAGCTGTATTGAGTTCACTGACTTGACTATTTTGGCTCATTTGGTCAATATCGCCTAATGAGCCCAGCCACCGCACCGGCCACGACCGACCGCCGCGACGCGATTCTCGGCGCCGCAATTGCAGTGTTTGCGCGCTATGGCTTCAAGAAGACGTCGGTGGACGACATCGCGCGGGCGGCGGGCATTTCCAAGCAGGGGCTGTATCTGCACTTCCCCAGCAAGGAAGAGGTGTTCGTTGCCGGGCTGAAGAAGTACCTGACCGAAAACCACGCGGCGATGGAGCGCGAACTGTTTCGCGAGCGCGCGCCGCTGTTCGACCGGCTGGTCGCCGCCTTCGATGCGTGGTTCGGGGAATATATCGAGACGTTCTCGTCCGTGAACACCGACATCATCGAGGCGGGGCATCGCCTCTCCGGCGCGATGATGGACGAATACAAGGCGCTGTTTCGGGTGAGCCTGACGAGGGCGTTGACCGAGTCGGCGGAATTCCGCCGCGCGAAGAATGTGTGCTCGCCAAAAGAAATTGCGGATGTGCTGCTACGGCTCGTGGAATCGTGGAAGGGCGAGCGCATGCCGCGTTCCGAATTCAAGAAGAAGATCGCGCTGGCGGTTCGCGCCTGCGTGCAAATCGATGGGTAATGGAGGTTTGATATGAGCACCGTTCTTGTCACCGGCGGATCCGGCTTCATCGGCGGGTTCTGCATTCTGCTGCTTCTGGAACAAGGCCACACCGTGCGCACCACGGTGCGCAATCTGGCGCGCGAAGGCGAAGTGCGCGCGACGTTACGCGCCAACGGCGCCGCGGCCGATGCGCCGCTGACGTTCTTTGCTGCCAATCTGGAGAAGGACGCCGGATGGGCGGAGGCGGTCGCCGGTTGCGATTACGTGCTGCACGTCGCATCGCCCTTCCCCGATGCGCCGCCGAAGCATGAGGACGATCTGATCGTGCCTGCGCGCGAGGGTGCGCTGCGTGTGCTGCGCGCCGCGCGCGATGCCGGCGTGAAGCGGGTGGTGCTGACATCGTCGTTCGCGGCCATCGGCTATGGCCAGAAGCAGATGGGCCGGCCGTTCGACGAAAGAGACTGGACCATTCCCGACGGCGACGACACGACTGCCTATGCGAAGTCGAAGACGCTGGCCGAACGCGCGGCGTGGGACTTCATCGCGAAGGAAGGTGGGGCGCTGGAGCTTTCGGTCGTCAATCCGGTGGGCGTGTTCGGGCCGTTGCTGGGGGCGGACTATTCGACGTCGATCCTTCTGGTGAAGCGGTTGATGGATGGCGATTTCCCCGGCACGCCGAAGCTCCTGTTCGGCGCGGTGGATGTGCGCGATGTCGCCGACCTGCACCTGCGCGCGATGACCGATCCGAAGGCGAAGGGCGAGCGCTTCCTGGCGCTGGCCGGCGATTTCATCTCGATGCACGACATCGCGATGATCCTGAAAAAGCGGCTGGGCGCGGATGCGGCGCGTGTGCCGACGCGCGTGTTGCCGAACTGGGCGGTGCGGCTGGTCGCGATGTTCGATCCGGCGGCGCGTCTGATCACGCCGGAACTAGGCAAGAGCAAGAACGGCACGAACGCGAAAGCACGCACCCTGCTCGGCTGGCAGCCGCGCACAAATGAGGAATGCGTGGCGGCGACGGGCGAGAGCCTGGTGCGGCTCGGCCTTCTGAAGGGCCAGACGAAGAAGGCGGCTTAAGCGACGCTTTCTTTCGCAGTTTGGGAAAGGCCCGGTAGTCACGCCGGGCCTTTCCTTTTTGATCTGGATTGCGTTTCGAAGTGTCATGTAATATCATTAGTTACATGAAACGAGATAGCCGCCTTTCCGGGATGTTGCATGTGCTTTTGCACATGGCGGAGCATGATGCGCCGATGACGTCGGAGCAGCTTGCGGCCGCGATGGACACCAATCCGGTGGTGATCCGGCGCGTGATGGCGGGGCTGCGCGAGGCGGGATACGTCGCCTCCGAAAAGGGGCATGGCGGCGGATGGACGCTCGCGAAGCCACTGACGGCGATCACGTTGCGGGATGTCTACGATGCCATCGGGCGCCCTGCCCTGCTGGCCATCGGCCACCGCGCCGAAGCGCCGGGATGCCTGGTCGAGCAGGCGGTGAACGGCGCACTAGGCGATGCGTTTCGCGATGCGGAGGCGCTGCTGCTGGCGCGGCTGGCCGATGTCACCTTGGCGGAGCTGCACGGCGACGTGAGCAAGCGCCTGAAGAAAAGCGGCACGCACAAACATCGGGAGCGCCATCATGCCGGCTGACGACACGAACAAGACTCTGCTGGCGCACTTCTCCGACCCGAACGCCGCTGCGCGTTATGCGGAGGGGCCGGTGCGGTTTGTGCCGGGATTTGCCGATCTGCACCGCATGACAACGATCCTTCTGGCGGAACGGGCAACAAAGGACGCGCGTGTGCTGGTGTTGGGCGCCGGCGGCGGGCTCGAGTTGAAAGCGATGGCGACGGCGCAATCGGGATGGTCGTTCGTCGGCGTCGATCCCGCAGCGGCGATGCTTGACGTAGCCAAGCAGACGATGGGGCCGATGGCGGAGCGCGTGGCGTTCTGCGATGGCTATATCGACGATGCGCCGGAAGGGCCGTTCGACGCCGCGACGTGTCTGCTCACCCTGCACTTTCTGGCGGCGGAGGAGCGGCGGCGCACGGTGCGCGAGATCTGGCGGCGGCTGAGACCCAGGGCGCCATTTGTCGCCGCGCACTCCTGCATTCCGCCCGGCGCGGCGGAACGGCCAGTGTGGCTGTCACGCTATGCAGCGTTCGCGGTGGCATCCGGTGTCGACCCGGCGATGGCCGAAGGGGCGCGGGCGTCGATCGATGCGGCGCTCAACATCTTCACGCCCGAAGAGGACGAAGCGATCCTGCGCGAGGCGGGATTCCACGACGTGACGCCGTTCTACACCGCCTTCACCTGGCGCGGCTGGGTCGCTTACGCTTGACGCCACCGCGCTAGAGCAGCTTCGCCACCTCCGCCGCGGCGCGTTCGCCGGAGCGGATGGCGCCGTCGATGTAGCCGACCCAGGCGTCGGCGGTTTCCGTTCCCGCCCAATGGATGCGGCCCACGGGTTCGAGCAGCGCGCGGCCGAAATTCGTGATGGCACCGGGAACAGCCGAGGCGACGTAGCCGCCGCGATGCAGCGGCGCACACGTCCAGACTTCTTCGATGTAGTTGACAGGCTTGAGTGCTTCATCGCCGAGATAGAGCGCGATGTCTTTCAGCACCTGCGCCTTGCGCTCTTCCGGTGACCGGTCGGCCCAGCGTTGCGCCGGACCGCCGTCGAAGAAGCCGACGAGGCCGCCGGTGGCGCCGTGCTGCGGCGAGTGATCAAACCACGGGCCGAACTCGGTGCGATCGGAGAGGACCAGACCAGTGAGGCCCTTCTCGCGCCAGAACGGACGCGCGTAGGCGATATGCGTTTTGATCACGCAGCCCATGGGCATGCGCTGTGTGAGGCCATCGCGCATCGCAGACATCGCGGGCGTGTAGGTGATGCGGCTGGCCAGCGGCGGCGGAACGGTGACGACGGCATAGCGGCCGCGCCAGCTGCCGCTCGCGGTGGAGACCGTGACGCCGGTGTCGTCCTGCGCGATGGCGGTGACGGGCGCGTTGAGAACGACGGCAGCGCCGAGATCTCCCGCCATCTTCGCGGCGAGTTGCCAGACGCCGCCCTCGAACACGGAATCCTGTGCCCCGCCGCGAGTGGAGATGAGCGCCGCGAGACCTCCAGACGCAGACGCATACGCGAGCATGCAAAGCATCGAGACCTGTGTCGGTTCGGCAGACAGCAGCGCGCGAACGATGACGCGCATCGCCGACCGCACCGCTTCCGTTTTCGCGTTGGTGACGATCCAGGTTTCGATGGTCATGGAGTCGTACAGCGCAGCATCGGCGGTGTCCCACGGATGCAACACCGGGATAGTGGCTGCGGTGGTTTCGATTTTGGTGACGACATCGACAAACTCCGCCATCGCATCCGGCGCGAGCGCGGGAGTCTCGCCCTCGTAGTCAGCGCGGTAACCGCCGACATCGGCGATGTTCTTGCCGGTGGCATATTGCTGGTACGTCGCGACGCCATACTCCTTCGCCAGCGCGAGCAGATGGGTTTGCGTCGGACCGACCCACTGGCCGCCGAGATCGACAACCTCACCCGCGATCATTCCCGCCTTGGTGCGGCCACCGACGCGATCGTCGGCCTCGAGCACAACAACGCTGTGCCCGGCGGCGCGCAGGCGGCGCGCGGTGGTGAGGCCAGCGAAACCGGCACCGACCACGACGACATCGACAGGGGTGTTAGGCGCCGGCTTTGGTGCGTGCGCGGCTGCTTCCGCTGGTCCGGCCATCGCCGCGAGGAGGCCAGCGACGCCTGCGCCAAAGCTGAGTGCGGTGCGGCGTGACGGTTGCGCGCCGGTCTGTTTCTTGCGATCGGTCACTGGCATTCCCCTGTTATTGTTGCGCCGGACTCGGTAGGTCCGTACAAGTACGAACTATCTCGTACTTGTACGACCACAGAGTCAAGGAGTTTCGTACAAGTACGGCTTTGGAGATCGGATGAAGAAATCGCAACCTGTGAAAGGCAAGGCAGCGCCGCGGGCACAAAAGAGCGAAGAGAACCGCGGGCGCATCCTTCAGGCGGCGCGCGCGCTGTTCAATAAGGGCGGCGTTGCGGGGTTGAGCATCCGCGCCATCGCGACACGCGCCGGGATGCCGGCCATGACGCTCTATACCTACTTCCCCAACAAGACGGCGATCGTGCGCGCGTTGTGGTCGGAAGCATTTGCGCCGTTGTTCAAGGAACTGGATGCCGTCGAAGCGGCGGAGAAGAACCCGAAAGAGCGGCTGCGCAAAGTCTCTCAGACCCTGGTGAACTACTGGCTGAAGTTTCCCGATCGCTACCGCATCGTGTTCCTGATCGAAGACAAGCGAGACGAAGCGGATAGCTGGTACATCGAAGAGACCGATGTCGTCTCGGCGTATCTGCGCTTCGCCCCGCTGATCGCGGCAGCCAGGGGCGATCCCGGCGGCGATTATTTGCGCGAAGGCGAAGCGCTGGTGTGCAGCCTCACCGGCATCGTGCACATGCTGGTGACCGTCAGCGAATATCCATGGGCCAGCAGCGAAACCTATGTCGATGTGATCGTGCGCGGCTACTGCTGAACTTCGTGGTGCCTTTTCGAAGTCCGTGTTTCAAACTACGCTACGCGGTGAAGTAGCAACAGCTGAGATTATTAAGATGCTCTCCAAACGCGCATGGCTGGCTTTCTCATCGTTCTTTCTGACCTCACTCTTGCTTGGCTCGACAGCGCAAGCGGGTATTTACACAGACGACCTGACCAAATGCATCGTGGCTGCAACCAGCCAGGAAGACCAAATGGCGCTGAGTAAGTGGATATTCACGTCGATATCGCTTCATCCGGCTGTGCGGCCTCTAACCAAATTGAGCGACACAGAACGAGATGCGATGAACAAGCAAGCAGCGCAGTTGTTCGACAGGCTGATAACCTCCGATTGCCGCCATCAAACCGTCACGGCCCTGAAGTATGAAGGCGGCTCCTCGCTGGAAGCGAGCTTTAAGATTCTTGGCGAAATCGCTATGCGCACGCTTATGAGCGATCCTGCAGTTTCGCAGGGGCTCCAGGATATGGCGAAGTATTCGGATCAGTCCAAGTACGACGCCATATCCAAAGAAGCCGGTATTCCCCAAGCGAAAACGCCGTGATCGCAACCAGTCACTAAGCGGGTACGAACTGCTTCAGGTCTTCGATCATCGTTGGGCCATTGGGGTGCCAGCGGAGGCGTTTCTGGGTCTTTTCGCTGGAGGCCGGGAGGTCGAGGTTGGCGAACATGGCGAAGGGGCCGAAGTAGTCGGGGATTTCGGCTTCCGTGATCACGCGCACCGGAATGTTGAGGCGCGGCGATAGCGCTTCGCAGATGTCGCGATGCGTGACGCCTTCTTCGCCGACGGCGTTGTAGACGGCGCCGCTTTCGGCCTTCTCCAGCGCCAGGCGATAGAGGCGCGCGACATCCGACACGTGCGCCGCAGGCCAGCGCTGGTTGCCCTCACCGACATAGGCGAGATAGCCCTTCGCCTGCGCCGTCATGATGAAGGGCGAGACGAGACCGAACTTCGTCGTGTCGTGCACCTGCGGTAGGCGGACGATGGATGCTCTCACGCCCTTCGCGGCAAGCGCGAGCGCGGCTTCTTCCGACGCGGCGCGCGGGACCATGGACGACGGCGGCGCCGGCATATCCTCCGTAGACGGACCATTCTCGCTCCGCGCCATTGCGGTGCCCGACGTGATGAGCAGCGGCTTGTTGGTGCCGATGAGCACGGAGCCGATCGCTTCGATCGCGACGCGGTCGTCTTCGCAGTTCTGTTGATAGCGCGTGAAGTCGTGGTTGAAGGCGAGATGCGCGACGGCGTCGGCCTGTTGCGCGCCGGACTTCAAGGTCTCCGGGTCCTCGAGGCTGCCGGGATGGACATCGGCGCCAGCCGCCTTGAGCGCGGCCGAGCCCGCATCGGAGCGCGAGAGGCCGAGCACGCTGTGGCCGTGGGCCAGCAATTCCTTGGTGAGCGCCGTGCCGATGAAGCCGGTCGCGCCGGTGATGAAAACTCGCATGGATAAACCTCCGTCTTTGCTGAAGCCGGATTTAGGCGTAGAGTTCATCCTGTTAAAGTAGTGACTTTATCCTATTATAATGAGTGACAGGATGAGCTTCGCAGCCGCCCCTTCGAACGAAAACCTGCTCGGCGCCTATCTGAAAGACCGGCGTGCGAAACTCGATCCGGCGGCGTTCGGATTTTCGCCGGCGCGGCGGCGCACACCGGGGCTTCGCCGGGAGGAGGTGGCGCAGCGCGCGAACATCAGCCCCACCTGGTACACGTGGCTGGAGCAGGGGCGCGGCGGTGCGCCCTCGGCCGAAGTGCTCGAGCGCATCGCGTCGGCGCTGATGCTGACCGATGTCGAACGCGAGCATGTCTTCCTGCTCGGCCTCGGCCATGCGCCGGAGGTGCGCTATCGCAAAGACCAGGGTGTGACGCCGCGATTGCAGCGCGTGCTGGATTCGCTGGAGCCGACGCCGGCGATCATCCGCACCGCGACGTGGGATGTGGTGGCGTGGAACAGAGCAGTTGGCGTGATGCTGACCGATTACAGCGCGCTGCCGCCGGAGCGGCGCAACATCCTGCGCTCTCTCTTCCTCGAACCGCGGGCGCGTGAGGTGCAATACGATTGGGAAGGCGTGGCGCGGCTGATCATCGGCGCGTTTCGCGTGGACGTGGCGCGCGCCGGCGCGTCGGACGAGATGAAGGCGATCGTCGACGAGCTGTGCCTGCTGAGCCCCGAGTTCAAGGCGATGTGGAGCGAGAACCAGGTGCACGGCTCGCATGACGGCGACGGGTTGAAGCGCATCCGCCATCCGGAGTTCGGACCGATGACGTTCGAGTACTCCGCCTTTGCGGTGGATGGGCGGCCGGATCTGAGCATGGTCGTTTACAATCCGGTAGAGCCGGAGGTACGGGCGAAAATCGCTGCCGCCCTCGGGGCTTAGGTATTTTCGGCCTATTCGTTTTGAAATTTTCGCAGGTGCTCCCCCCTGCCCTCGCCGCGGCGCCACCTGCGCGCATCGGGTTTTGGCTAAGGGTCTGATTTTCCGTGCAAGTTCGGAAAATGTGCATTCGAACCCGGCTTCGCTGCTGTCGCAGCTTC
>DATAHD010000517.1:0-3015 GCA_036263395.1 Rhizomicrobium sp.
AGCTCGCGCGCGAGGTTAAGGGGACCTAGGATAATCCGTTTGGTCGGTGTTTGAGACTGGGCCGCGCTTCCTTCTGCACCAGCGCAGCAAACGGATTATCCTAGGTCCCCTTAACCTCGCGGCGCGCGTGGCGCGCGCCACTCGCCGGGGATGACCTTCTATTTAGATAGAAACTACTTTTCCGGGATTCAAAATATTGTTGGGATCGAGCGTGCGCTTCAGGTCTCGCATCACGTCGAGTTCGATCGGGGATTTGTAACGCACGATCTCGTCGCGCTTCATCACGCCGACGCCGTGTTCGGCGCTGATTGAGCCGCCGAAGGTGTTCACGATGTCGTGGACGATGCGGTTGATCTCGCTCCAGCGCGCGAGGAACGGTTCGTCTTCGCCTTTGGGAGCGCTGAAGTTGAAGTGCAGGTTGCCGTCGCCGAGGTGGCCGAAGGGGACGGGGCGGACGCCGGGGACGGCGTTCGTGACGGCCGCGATGGCGACGTCGAGAAATTCCGGAATGCGGGCGAGCGGCAGGGAGATGTCGTGCTTGATGGAGGCGCCTTCGCGCTTCTGCGCCTCCGACATGGACTCGCGCAGGCGCCAGAGGGCGTTTTTCTGCGCATCGCTCTCGGCGATGGCGGCGTCGGTGATCTCGCCGGCTTCCATTGCTTCGCTGAGTGCGGCGCGGAGGGTTTCGTCGAGGTTGAAGGTGCCACTGCCGGTAGCTTCGACCAGCACGTACCAGTCCGATTTCGCCGCGAGCGGATCGCGCGTCTGCGGGATGTGCGCGAGGACGAGATCGAGGCCGCTGCGCGACATCAACTCGAAGGCGGAGATGAGGCCGCCACTCGCTTCGTTGAGGCGCGCGAGAAGCGTGAGGGCCGCGCGGGCGGACGGAATGGCGGCGAAAGCCGTCGTGCGCTGCGTCGGGACCGGGAAGAGCTTCAGCACCGCAGCGGTGACGATGCCGAGCGTGCCTTCGGCGCCGATGAAGAGCTGCTTCAGGTCGTAACCGGTGTTGTCCTTGCGCAGGCCGCGCGTGAGGTCGAGGACGCGGCCGTCGGCAAGCACGGCTTCGACGCCGAGCACGAGATCGCGCGTGTTGCCATAGCGCAAGACGTTCACGCCGCCGGCGTTGGTGGAGAGATTGCCACCGATGGTGCAGGAGCCTTCGGATGCGAGGCTGAGCGGGAAGAGGCGGTTCACCGAGGCGGCGGCCTTGTGCACGCCGTCGAGCGTGACGCCGGCCTCGACCGTGACGGTGTTGGCTTCGGCATCGACATGGCGGACGCGGTTCAGGCGCGCGAGGCTGAGCAGGATTTCGCCGTTGAACGGAATCTGTCCGCCGACGAGGCCGGTGTTGCCGCCTTGCGGGACGATGGGTGTCTTCGCCTCGTTGCAGATCGCGAGGATGGCGGCGACCTGCTGCGTGGTCGCCGGTTTCAGCAGGAGCGGGGAGTGGCCCTGATACTTGCTGCGCCACTCTTCGAGATGCGGCGCGATTTCATGCGGGTCTTCGGATGCGCCGTGCGGACCGGCGGCTTGTTTGAGACGGGCGATGAGGTCCGCGTTCATGGCGTGCCTCGCGGCGCTGCTGCGCGTTGCAAGCGGTCGTTGATCGCTTCGCCGAGACCGGTCTCGGGGATCGGCATCGCGGCGATGCGGGTGGCTTTCGTGTCGAGGGCGCGCAGCATCGCGAAGAGATTGGCGGCGGCTTCCTTGAGATCGCTCGTGGGCGAGAGATTGAGCGTGGCTTTTGCGCCGGTGAGCGGCGGGCCGAACGCTAACAGGGCTTCGTCGGCTGCGATGGTTGTTGCGTTCAGGCGCAGCGCGGCGTTCGGGGCGTAGTGGCTTTCGAGTTGGCCGGGGGCGCTGACCTTGCCGTGCTTCGACGCGGCGAGCGGGCCGGTGATCGCTTCGATGGTCTCGCGCGCGATGGCACCCGTACGGAGTAGGGTGGCGATGTTGTCATCGAAGCCGATGATGGTGGACTCGATACCGACATTGGTGGCGCCGCCGTCGAGGATGAGATCGACGCGATCTTTGAGACTGTCGGCAACGTGCGCGGCGGTGGTCGCGCTGATCGTGCCGGAGGCGTTGGCGCTGGGCGCGGCGATGGGGCGGGCGCTGGCGGTGAGCAGGTCTTGAGCTGTCGCGTTTGCGGGGACGCGCAGCGCGACGGTGTCGAGGCCGGCGCTGACGAGGAGCGCGAGTTTGGCGTTCGCTTTGCGCGGCAGGACGAGCGTGAGGGGACCAGGCCAGAATTGTTCGGCGAGTTTGCGGGCAAGCGGTGTGAAGGTCGCGAGCGTTTCGGCTTGTGGGAGATCGCGGATGTGCACGATCAGCGGATTGAAACGCGGCCGGCCCTTGGCGGCGAAGACTCCGGCGATGGCGGTTTCGTCTTCGGCGTTGGCGCCGAGGCCGTAGACCGTCTCGGTTGGAAACGCGACGAGCCCGCCACGGCGAATGATCTCGCCCGCTTCCGCGATGGCGGCGGGTGTTGCCGGTTTCAAGGTGCTGAGCGTGGCGGCGGTCATTGTGCGGGTACCCCTATTGCATCCCGCCTTTCTTGTCATCCCGGGCAATTTTAACGCGGAGGCCGCAAAGGTTTCGCAGAGGACGCGGGTTTTCTTTGCTGTCGGTGAGGTTTGGGTGTGTTGAGAGGGAATGGTTGGCGCTACGCGCCTTTCAAATTCAAAACGCGATGTCATCCCCGATGATGGGGCGCGTTCTCTCACCACCCCAAAACTGTTATCCCCGGCGAGCGGAGTTCGCGCGCGTCAGCGCGTGAACGGAGGGAGGGAAGGGGACCCAAGATGATCCGCTCGGCAGGTGCTTGGAGGTGAGCGGTGTTTTGTTCTGCACCCGCGCAGCAAGCGGCTTATCCTGGGTCCCCTTGTAACTTGAGTTTGTCCGGATCGGCTAAGCTTGCCGATGCGGAGGCGGGCGGGAGTTCGCAGTCCCCATGGTCGGTCGAGGCCGCAGGGAAGCACGTGACCCCGTCCGTCGTTCCATCGAACCCGA
>DATAHD010000518.1:0-3976 GCA_036263395.1 Rhizomicrobium sp.
TTCAAGATCGCGATGGAGGGATTCTCGTCATGGGCGACCCTGTTCGGCATGTTTCCATTTTTGAAGACGCTGTTCGCCGACAGCGGATATCAAGGACCGAAATTTGCGAAAGCGCTTGGAAAGGTTCTGCCGCATCTCAACATTGAAATCGTCAAACGTTCCGATCGAGTCAGCGGATTCGTGGTTTTGCCCAAACGCTGGATCGTCGAGCGCACCATTGCGTGGCTCAATCGCTGCCGAAGGCTTGCCAAGGATTGGGAGAATCTCAACCGAAAAGCTCTGGCGTTCTTGCGCCTCGCCTCAATCCGCCTCATGCTCAGAAAACTATGCAATCCAGCCTGAAGTCTCCGGACGGACTCTAACACTACTTTGGCAGATTATTGCGATTGATCGGCGAAACTGGATTGAACGAAGCCGCTACCGCGGCGTGAACGGCGAGGTGGCGTAGAGCGCCTCCTGGCTGAGAGGATGTGGGTGTTGGAGCCCACCCCCTCAGACAGGAGTATTGAGATGGCCGATTTGAGCCCTCTTCGCCGCCGCATGATCGAGGACATGACAGTCCGCAATCTGTCGCCGGCGACGCAGCGATCCTACATCAGCGCGGTTTCGAAGTTGAGCCGATATTTTGGCCGATCGCCTGACCGATTGGAGCTGGAAGACGTCCGAGCCTTCCAGGTGCATCTGGTCTCGACCGGCATCTCATGGCCGGCGCTGAACCAGATCGTCTGTGCACTACGGTTTTTCTACGGGGTCACGCTCGGCGCGGCGCTCATCCCGGAACGCATTCCCTATGCGCGGCAGCCCCTCAAGCTACCGGTTGTACTGAGCGCGGATGAAGTCGTGCAGTTCCTCGAGGCGGTGTCGAGCCTGAAGAGCCGCGCCGCGCTCACCACCGCCTATGCGGCCGGGCTCAGGGCCTCGGAGGTTGCGGGACTGCGGATTGAAGACGTCGACAGCGCCCGCGGTGTCATCCAGGTGCGCCACGGCAAAGGCGCGAAGGATCGCAACGTGATGCTGTCGCCTCAACTGCTCGGCATCCTGCGTACGTATTGGCGGCTGGCCCGACCGCGGCTTTATCTGTTCCCTGGACGTGACGAAGATCATCCGATCGATCAGACCGTGTTGCACGCCGCCTGCCGGTCGGCGGTGAAGGCTGCGGGCCTGACCAAGCGCGTCACGCTGCACACGCTGCGCCACAGCTTCGCGACACATCTTCTGGAGAACGGAACCGACATCCGGATCATCCAGGTTCTGCTCGGGCACAATAATCTGTCGTCGACGGCGCGCTACACGCAGGTCGCCACCCACACGATCCGGGCGACGCAGAGCCCGCTCGACCGCCTGTCGCTGGAGGTGACGCCACCGGGATGACAACGCGTCCGGGATGCGGGTTATGGCCCGCCCCGACGTCCGCCCGCACAGGCCCGCCATCGAGATTGCCGATATCTTACGCCGGCATGGCGACGCCTATCGCCGTTTGCATGCCGGTCATCTCGGTCGGGTCGAGCGGCGCGTGATGAGTGCGATCGTTGCGTGCCGAACCGAGGCGCTCGGCGGCCACGTCGAGGCCTGCAACGACTGCGGCATGACGCGGATCGCCTATAATTCCTGCCGGAATCGGCATTGTCCTAAATGCCAGGGGGCAGCCCGATCCGCGTGGCTCGCCGCGCGAGAAGCTGACCTGCTGCCGGTTCCCTATTTCCACGTCGTCTTCACGCTGCCGGCGCCGATTGCCGCGATCGCCTTTCAGAACAAGGCCGTCGTCTATGGCATCCTGTTTAAAGCCGCCGCTGAGGCGATGACGACGCTTGCTGCCAATTCGCGCCGGCTCGGCGCAGAGATCGGCGGCGTCGCGGTCCTGCATAGCTGGGGACAGGCGCTGACGCATCATCCCCACATTCACTATGTTGTGCCGGGCGGCGGCCTGTCACCTCATGGAACACGCTGGATCGCCAGCCGGCCAAACTTCTTCCTGGCCGTCAAACCGCTGTCCCGGCTGTTCCGACGCCTGTTCCTCGAACGTCTGACCGCGGCCTTCAACGCCGGCGCCTTGCGCTTCTTCGGCGATCTTGCATCCCTTGCTGAACGCGACGCTTTCGCTAATCGCATCAAAGCCATGCAACGCGTCAACTGGGTTGTTTACGCCAAGCGGCCGTTTGGCGGACCCGCACAGGTTCTGGCCTATCTCGGCCGCTACACCCATCGGGTCGCGATTGCCAACAGCCGGCTCGTCGCCTTCGACAATGATCATGTCGCCTTCAGCTGGAAGGACTATCGCCAAAACAGCGCGACAAAGATCATGAAGCTCAAGCCCGACGAGTTCATTCGCCGTTTCCTGCTTCACACGCTGCCCGACGGTTTCCATCGCATCCGCCACTTCGGCTTCATGGCCAACCGCCATCGCGCCGCCAAGCTCGCCCTTTGCCGCGAACTTCTCGATCGTGAGCAGACAGACCCCAACCAAGGCCGGCCGCCGCCTGCGGATTCCGAAGTTCAAACCTGGGTCGAGGTTCCTGCCTGTCCCGATTGTGGTGGCGTCATGCGCATCATTGAGCGCTTTCGACACCGCTTCAGCCGCTCCAACCCTCGAACATCACCATTCCGATGCGACACATCGTGAGCCAACTCATGTCGTGCGCGACAATCACCATTTGTCTTTCCGCTCCCAGCGTCTCGATCATCGCAGACGATGTCGAATCCGCTCTGTCATACTGCGCGACAACAACCGCCCGATGCTGCGCATCGTCCATCGCCACCGCCCGCAAGGCACGTCTGATCTCAACTCTTCCCCGATGCGCACATCTCGTGTCTCTGCCTCCCGCGCGGAGCCAGCAGATCGGGCCTTGCGATCTCGAACAATCCCCATAGCTGCAAACCGCGCATAGCCTCCCGCGCCTTCGTTCAATCCGGCTTCAATGAGCTCGCGTCATTAACCCCTGCCGCGCCCTCACGTGAGCGCGACCTCACAGAACCCTCCAGATTCCGGTTTTCGGCGGTTTGTGATTCAAGGTGCTGGCTGGGTTGGAGGCCAGCATCACATGACCCGTCCTCTTTCCGTGGATCTTCGCGAGCGTGTGGTGGCGTCGGTTCTGGCGGGCGAGAGCTGCCGGTCGGTGGCGGAACGGTTTGGTGTTGCGGTCTCGTCGGTTGTGAAGTGGTCACAGCGGCAGCGGGCGACTGGCTCGGTTGTGCCTGGCAAGATGGGCGGTCACCGCAAGCGTGTGCTTGATCCGCACCGCGCCTTCATCGTCGAGCGGATCACTCAGACGCCGCACCTGACGCTGCATGGTCTGAAGGCGGAACTGGCAGCCCGTGGCGTCAAGGTCTCGCACAACGCTGTCTGGCTGTTCTTGCGCCGGGAAGGGCTACGGTTCAAAAAAACACTGTTCGCCCTTGAGCAGGCTCGCACGGACGTCTCGCGTCGGCGCAAGCGTTGGCGATCCTGGCAGGCCGGGCTTGATCCGGGGCGGCTCATTTTCATCGACGAGACCTGGATCAAGACCAACATGGCGCCTTTGCGGGGCTGGGGCCCCAAAGGGGGCCGCCTGCGCGGCTTCGCACCGCACGGCCACTGGCGAACCCTGACATTCCTCGGCGCGCTCCGCCATGACCAACTCACGGCACCCTGCGTCTTCGACGGCCCGATCAATGGCGAATGCTTCCGCGCTTATGTGAAGCACCTTCTCCTGCCAACCCTGCACGAAGGCGACATCGTCATTCTCGACAATCTCGGAAGCCACAAGTCGAAAGCTGTCAGGCAGATGATCCAAGCTGCTGGCGCCAGGCTCTGGTACCTGCCGCCATACTCGCCCGACCTCAACCCGATCGAACAGGCCTTCTCCAAGATCAAACACTGGATGAGGCAAGCTCAGAAGCGCACCATCGAAGACACTTGGCGCCACATCGGCCACCTCGTCCAAGACATCCAGCCTCGCGAATGCGCCAACTACTTCGCCAACGCCGGTTATGCTTCCGT
>DATAHD010000519.1:0-11784 GCA_036263395.1 Rhizomicrobium sp.
ATGCCTTCCGCGATGATATCGCACTTCATGATGCCGCCGAAGATGTTGACCAGGATGCCCTTCACGTTCGGGTCGGCGACGATGATCTTGAACGCCGCCGTCACCTTCTCCTTGCTCGCGCCGCCGCCGACGTCGAGGAAGTTCGCGGGCTCGCTGCCATAGAGCTTGATGATGTCCATCGTCGCCATGGCAAGGCCGGCGCCGT
Source organism: Rhizomicrobium sp. (assembly GCA_036263395.1). Lineage (GTDB taxonomy): Bacteria > Pseudomonadota > Alphaproteobacteria > Micropepsales > Micropepsaceae > Rhizomicrobium. Next base: position 206 of record DATAHD010000519.1, read on the forward strand.
TGACCATGCAGCCGATCTCACCGTCGAGCTTGATGTAGTTGAGGTCGTATTTGGACGCTTCGACTTCCGCCGGATCTTCTTCTTCGAGATCGCGCAGCGCCTGGATGTCCTTGTGGCGGTAGAGCGAGTTGTCGTCGAAATTGATCTTGGCATCGAGGCAGATCACGTTGCCGTCCTTGGTGACGACAAGCGGGTTGATCTCCAGAAGGCTCATGTCCTTGTCCTGGAACGCGGTGTAGATCGACTTGATCACGCCGCCGATCTGCTTGGCCTGATCGCCCTTCAGCTTCAGCGCCGCCGCGATCTCGTTGCCGACATACGGGGAGTAACCGGCTGCCGGCTCCACCTGGAAGGTGTGGATCTTCTCCGGCGTCTTATGCGCCACTTCTTCGATGTCCATGCCGCCTTCGGTGGAGGCGATGAACGCCACGCGGCTGGTCGCGCGGTCGACGAGGGCGGAGAGATAGAGCTCACGGTCGATGGCGGAGCCGTCTTCGATGTAGAGGCGCTTCACGACGCGGCCCGCGGGACCGGTCTGATGCGTGACGAGGGTCATGCCGAGCATGCGCTTGGCTTCCTTCTCCACGTCCTCGATCGACTTCACGACCTTCACGCCGCCGCCTTTGCCGCGGCCGCCGGCGTGGATCTGCGCTTTCACCACCCACACCGGGCCGGGCAGCTGCTTGGCTGCCGCAACGGCCTCCTCGACGGTGAAGGCTGCGATGCCTTTGGGCACCGGCACGCCGAACTCGCGGAGGACCTGTTTGGCCTGATATTCGTGGATATTCATGGGGGTTTTCCGGTCGTACTGATGGCGAAGGGTCCGCACAATATCAGGCGTTCCCCCTCACGCAACCCGCACCGGCGCGCGGCAAAACTGCCGCTCAATGGGCGATGGCGCCGCTCCGGAGTGTGCCGTGTTCACCGGCACTTAGCGCGCTCCAGCAGAGCGAAATATAGGCCCCGAGGAGCAGTGCCGGACCGAGCGGAATGAGCGCCAGCGCAATCTGGCGGTCGGCGATCGGCGTCAGCCAAAGCGCGGTGAGCAGCGTCAGCCGCCAGGGTGCGAAACCATTGGCGACGCCATCAGCGATGAGCAAGGCGATGGCGGGCGCGAGGATCATCAGGTCGTAGTCGAGGCTGTAAGGCGTCGCGAGGATGGCGGCGAAGCAGAGAAGCGCGCCCTTGATCGCGAGCGACGCCTCGCTGCGCCAGACGAGCGCGAGCGACAGCGCGACACCGAGGGTCGTCATCATCTGCAGCGCATAGGCGAGGCTGACCGAGCCGTGCCACAGGCGGACCCAGGCGAAGACGCTCTGGATCTTGTGAAAGCCGGTGCCGCCCTGCTCGAGCACGACGGTGCGGGTGAAGTGCATGGACTCGAGGAACGCGCTCCACACACCAACGCCGAACAGAAGCGTCACGGCGATGCTGAGCAGCGCCACCGTCGCGGTGGCCGACGTGATCGCGCGCCATTGTCCCGCGGCGGCCAGTGCCAGCGGCAACACGATGGCGAATTGCGGTTTGTAGGCGAGGAGACCGAACAGGATGCCGGCAACGATGGGGCGCTTCTCCAGCAGCGCCAGTGCGCCGCCGAACAGTGCGGCGGTGAGGAAGCCGTTGTGGCCGTGCGTCAGGTTCACAAACACGGCGGTGAAGCCGAGTGCGAGCGCCGGCCACATCTTCTCATCGGCCAGTTGCGGCGCCGGACCGCCCCGCAGCAAGAGCAACAGCGCACCGAGATAGAGCGCCATGGTCGCAAGCTGCCATACGATCAGCGCCGGCAGATACGGCATCGTCGCGAGCGGCGCTGCGATCAGCAGGAAGTAGGGCGGATAGTGCCAGCCATAGAAAGGCGTCGCGTGGCCGAAGATCGCCTGCTCCGCGTGATACTGCTTCTCCGGATCGAACGGCAGCTCGGGTTGGCCGTGCAGCACGGCGACACCAGCGGTGTAGACGTTGGAGAAGTCGGTCCCGATGGGGCGGCCGCTGTAGTCGAGATTGTTGTGCGCGCTGAGGAACAGCGCCGCGATTCCGGCGGCAAAGCCGATCAGCATCGCAAAGGCCCAAAGCCCGGCGCGTTCGCGGGTCAGAAACGACCCGTCGCGAAGTGCGGAGAGATAGCGCGCCAAAAGGAAAAGACCATGACCGGAATGCCCGGCCATGGTCTCCATTTTCGCTTAAGGATTGCTTGCGAGGCCTAGTTGCTGTCGCTGCCGCCCACGCCGCCGTCGAGTTCCATGCCCTCGGCGACACTCGTCGTCTGCTGGCTCGACATTTCCGCCATGCGGCTGACGCCGACGCAGACCTTGCCGCGGTACGAGAAGAAGAAGTCTCCCGTGCCGTATTTGCGCAGGTTCGTACGCTCGGTGCAGTCCGGAACCGGGACCGCGGGGGCGCATTTCAGCTGGCCGTTCTTGTAGTGAACGAGGGCCTCGTGCGCGCCGCACTCCAGCACCGCGCCGTGGGCGTAGGTGCCGGCCATGCCCTGATCGGACTGCAGAACATCGCCGACCGTGATCTTCAGATGGGCGCCCGGAATACAGCGCGCGATCTCACCTTCGAACCCGGACTCGATCCAGGTGTCGCGGATCATGTGGCTGGCTGCGAACTCGCGGCCTTCCGCAATACAGACCGCGTGGATCGATTTCACGATCGTCGCTTCCTGCATCTCGCACTGACCCTGTTGCTCACCGACCACCGCAACCGCGCCGCCGATGCCGCCGCCACGGTTGATCACCGTCACGTCGGAATAGGAGCCGGAATACGACACCGAGCTTGCGCTGGCGCTCGAATTCGAGCTCGCCGCCGCTGCTGCAAAGGCCGCTGCCCAAGCTTCGCCACCGCCGCCTTTGTTGATGACGATGGTCTTGTTGATGTTCACGTTCTTGTTGATGTTGATGTTCTTGCTGTTGTCGATGTTCTTATTGATGTTGATGTTCTTGTTGATGTTGATGTTTTTGCTGTTGTCGATGACCTTGTTGATATTGATGTTCTTGCTGTTGTCGATGTTCTTGTTGATGGTCACCGGCTTGTAGATGTTGACCGGTTTGTTGATGTTGATGGGCTTGTAGATGTTCACGTTGCCGCCGCCGCCACCATGGCAGCCGAGACCGGACGAACCGCCGCCGTGATAGCCGCCACCGTGATAGCCGCCACCCCAGTTGCCGCTGCCGCCGGCCAAGGCCGCGGAGTAGGGCGTCAGGACCAGCGCGCTCGCGGTGGCCGCGGCGGCGATTCTCTTGACTGGCTTCAACGACATGACGGACTCCTTGTTCGTCTCAATCACTGTGCGATGTCGGGGCACCCACGCCCTTCCCTCGCCAACACTTAACGTCCGCTGCGCTTGCTTCAGGATACGTGCCACCAACTCTCGGATACCGGGCTTTTTTCTGCCCCGAATCGGGACAATGCGTTAAAAGCTCCGGGGGACCTCACTGCATGATCCCGATTTCGGACGACAATCCCGTCCGCATCACACCGTTCGTCTCGTGGCTGCTCGTCCTTGGGTGCTGCGCCGCTTTCGCTTGGGAACTCTCGCTTGGCGATCAGATGGACGCTGTCCTGGACCGGATCGCCTTCGTCCCCGCCCATGGCGTCACCGCAACAGGCGTGCCGGTTCTGACGAAAGCAGCGCTGATCTCGATCGTGGTGTCGATGTTCCTGCACGGGGGCTGGCTGCACCTCGGCGGCAACATGCTCTATCTGTGGATTTTCGGTAACAACATCGAAGATGCGATGGGGCACGTGAAGTATGCGCTGTTCTATTTCATCTGCGGCTTCGCGGCGGCCTATGCGATGGCCTACATGGACCCGACGTCCCAGATTCCGATGGTTGGCGCCTCCGGTGCCATTTCGGGAGCGCTCGCGGCCTATGTCCTTCTCTATCCGCGCGCCCGCATCAACGTGATCGTCCCGCTCGGGATAATCTTCTATCCGTTCAAGATCAGCGCGGTCTGGGTCGTCGGCTTCTGGTTCATCCTGCAGCTCTTAAGCGCCGCGATGAGCGATGCGAGCCAGCCCGGTGTCGCGTGGTGGGCGCATGTCGGCGGCTTCGTTGCGGGCTTGGTGCTGACACCGCTTCTAAAGTCCCGCTATGTGCCGCTGTTCGGCCGCGTGCGTCGCGGTCCGTGGACATAAAGCGCGGTTTTCCCGCGTTTCTCCTCGCAACAGCGCCCAGCGGAAACTCTGGCACGCGTTTCGCTCTCGCTCACAACCAGGGAACGCCGCAGCGTTCCGAACTGGGAATAGAGCAACGGAGCGGGTTGGGGTCATGAAACACAAAAACAGCCATCTGCTGGTGGGATATTGGAGCCGCATTCGCCGCGGTCGTGTCGTTCCCGACCAGACGGATATCGATCCGCGCGCCATCAAGCGCATGCTGTCTTATGTGTTCATTCTCGACGCCACCGATATCGACCGCCCGCTTTACCGCCTCGCCGGCACATCATTGTGCGAGCGTTATGGCCGCGAACTCAAAGGCACCAACTTCCTCGCCCATTGGGAAGCGCAAAGCCGCACCGCTTTAACCTCGCTGCTCCGCCAGTCGCTCAAGCTCAAGCAACCCGTCTGCATTTCCTCGATCGCCGCCACATCGGAGTGCGGCATGGTCGAACTCGAGACCGTCATCGCACCCGTCACCTTCGGCAATGGTGAGCCGACGCGCTTCGTCGGCATGGTCCAGATCATGAGCGACGCCACCCCGCTCGTCGGCCGCGTCATTGCTTTCGAACGCCTCGTCGCCTCGCAGCTTGTGCGCGAAGACGAACCGCTTCCGATTTTCGACGAACCGCCGCCGCCCCCGCCGCCAGGCGACACCATCCGCAGCCATCCGCGCGCGCCGCACCTGCGCCTTGTCGTCAACCGCGACAAGCCGGTTGTTCTTCACTTCGGCGAAGCGGAAGACATCCTGCGCAAGATGTTCAACGCATTCGGCAAGGCCGCAAACAGAAGTGAAGGCGAGCTGGCGGGGTAACGGAGAATTACTCCGCAACCACTTGCGCAATTGCTTCCAGCGCCTTTGGCTTCACGGCCATGTCCATGTGGCCAAGGCGGGGGAGTATGACGATCTTCATATCCGGCCGCGCCGGCTTCAGCGTGTTTGCGAATTTGTCGGCATAGAACAGCTCATCGCTGTTACCGGCGAGCAGTGTCACCGGTCCCGGCGCGCGTTTGATGTCGCCGAGATAATCCGCTGAAGGTCCGAAGTTGCGCATCATGCGATAGGAGTAATGCGCCGTCTGAACAGTGCGGTTCTCCGGCGCAACGGCGAATTCGAGCACCGTCAATCCTTCGAACCAATGGATGCCGAAGCGCGACAGCACTTCGAGTGCGATGATGCGCGGCAGCCCGATCGATACCCAACCACCCGCATTCGGCCGCATCGTGGGTGAACCGGCGGGCAGTTGCGGTGAGATCAGCACGAAGCGATCGAACAGCTTGCCCTCAGCACTGCCCGCGAACTGCAGCACAAAGCCGCCGCCGGACGAGAAGCCGAGCAGCAGCTTCTCGCCACCGGCCGGCAGGGTCTTCACGAAATCGGCGAGATCGTCATTGAGCTGACCGGCGTAATCGATATCGCCATAGCGGCCGGTGCCATCGTGCCCGCGCATCGCGAGCGCATAGGCGGTCCAGCCGCGCGCCTGTAGCGCTTTGGCGACCGCATGCATGCTGGCAGACGTGCCGGAGGAGCCGTGTACGAGAACCGCGATCTTCGCGGGATTGCCGGGATAGGCGCGGTAGTTGAGTTTGGTTCCGTCGCGCGCCGTGAAGGTCGATTTGGCGGGCAGGTCGCGGAAGTCGATCTCGGTGATCGCGCCTGCAATCGTCTGCATCGGCGGCGGCGCCTTGGGCGCCTGTGCCAGCGCAACACACAACGCCGTGGCGCTCACGCCCAGCACGACAAGCGGGATCGCGAGCGCCCAGTGCATCGGCGTTACTCCGCCGGCGCCGCAGCAGCCTCCGCGGCCATGCGGCGGCGGATGATGCTGCGCACGCGCAGGCGGATCGTCAGGTATTGCAGCCCGAACAGCACCCACGGCGCGGCCGGCGGCACGGTGGCGAGGAACCAGGTCCACGCCGCCTGGCTCATTTCGAAACCGATGTAGAGGTTGGCGGCGGCGAGGCCGAACATCATCACCGGCCACATCGCGCTGTAGAACGTGAGTTCGCGGGCGGACAGCGTGTCGGTCACGATCTTCGGCAGATAGCGGCTCATCCAGTTCGGCGTGATCATCACTGCGCCGATTGCGATGTGCGCGATGGTGAACTTCACCATGACGAAGCGCGGATCGTGGAAGTAGAGCGTGAGCGTGCCGAACACGACGACGAGCACCAGGCTCATCCACTGCATCAGCGCGATTTCCTTGCCGCGCAGCTTCTGCACCAGCACCTGGCCGATGCCGAGCGCGATGCCGAGACCCGTCGCGAGAAAGATGTTGCCCGTCACCGCGATGAGGATCGCGAACAGGATCGTCGAGGCGAGGTCGGCGACCAGCGGTTTGATGGCTTCAGCAAGACCGTTCATATGCGTTTCTCTCCGTTATTCGCTGTCGAGGATGCCGCGCAGATAGGCGACATGACCGGCAAAGGCCTTGCGTCCCTCCGGGGTGATCTTCACGCGGGTCTGCGGCCGCTTGCCTTCGAAGCGCTTCTCGACGGCGATGTAGTCCGCCTTGCTCAGCGTCTCGATATGGGCGCCGAGATTGCCGTCGGTCGCGCCGGTGAGGCTCTTCAGCCGCGTGAATTCGAGCCAGTCGCCGCGCGCGCTCGCGTTGAGCGCCGCCATGATCTTCAGGCGCATCGACTGGTGGATGATCTCGTCGGGCTCGGCCATGTCAGCGCCTCAACCAGACGCCGCCGGCGATCATGCCGCCGCCGACCACGATCGCCATCCACAGATGGAGGTACTCGCCGGCGAAGTAGTAGCCGGCGAGAGACAGCGCGAAGAGCAGAAGGGCGTAGAACGACATCGCGCGCCCAACCCACAGTCCGAACAGGAAGAGCAGGAAGCTGAGGAAGGTCGGCCAGAACGTGACCTGCTCGCGCCAGCCCATGTCGAGCAGCGACGACCAGAAGGTGCCGAAGCCGACGATGGCGAGAACGCTGAGCGCGGCGCGGGCGACGACGAACCAGTTCTGGGTCTGCACGACGTGGGAGCGGACGATCAGCACGGTACCGAGAAGGCCGGCGATCTGCAGCCCGAGCCACAGCGGGCCGGAAAAGGGACGGAAGAAGAAGTTGGCGGTGAAGCCGAAAAACCAGATCGTGCCCCACAGGAACAGGTAGTCGCTGACGCTGGCATAGGTCAGGAGCTGCCGCACACGGCTCTCGATCCCCTCGACGTCGCTCAAGAGCGCACTGGCTTCCTCGCGATCGACGGTCATCCCTATCCCCAGAGAACTCTGTGTCACAGAGTATGTAAGCTCTGTGCGGCAGAGTTCAAGGGGGCCAGGGGCGGGAACGCCAAGGCGCGTTCATCTCCCTTGCAGGGAGGTCGTTTTCGCGAAGCGAAAACGGCTGGGGGCATCCCATCCTAAACGTCATCACCCGGTCGCGCTTTTCGCGCGATCCGGGTGACCCAATTTTCCGCGGGCCAGGAAAAAGATGGGTCGCCCGCATGAAGTGGGCGATGACGGAATGGGGTGGTAGTTGTGACCGGCCCCCAACCGTTCTGCTCCGCTTTTCGAGCTACGCAGAACGACCTCCGCAAGGGGAGGTGAACGGGTTTACGGATTGGGCCGCGGCGACGCGATTTCGTGGTTGGTGGGGTGGTTCACCGCGTCTTCGTTCGGGACCGGGTCGGCGTGGATGACAACGCGGTTGAGGTTCTGCGCCCGGTTTTTGCTCTGCAGGTACGGGATCTCGTACTTCTCGACGAGGGCGCGATAGGCCTCGAACTTCTCATTGTCTTCCGGCAGGCGTTTGTCGCAACGCTCCGGCGGCAGACCTTCGTTCTGCTGACACCACAGGTCGAAGTTCATCTCCTGCACGGCGTAGCGCGAGGTTCGGTCGTTGGGATTTTGCTGCGCGGAAGCCGGCAGAACGATCGCCGTAAGCGCCAGACCGAGGAGAATTTTACGCATCACAATACCCATCATCCGATAACACCAGCATACGCCCGAAGTTGCATGGGCGGTAGCGGCTCGAACATGACGGATAAATGAAAGCATAAAGGCGCGCGTCGCATGCGACACGCGCCTCTTTGCCAGCATGGCAATCAGACGACGATCAGGCCGCGCGATCTTCCGCGATCTGCACGTTCTGCGGCGCTGGCGCTGCACGGCCCAGGATCATGTCCGCCGCCTTCTCCGCGATCATGATCGTCGGGGCGTTGGTGTTGCCCGACACGAGCGCCGGCATCACCGAGGCATCGACGACGCGCAGGCCCTCGACGCCGTACACGCGCAGCTGCGGATCGACCACGCTCTCGTTGTCGGTGCCCATCTTGGCGCTGCCGACGGGGTGATAGATCGTCTCCGCGGTCCTGCGGATCCACGCGTCGATCTGATCGTCCTTCATCACATGCGCGCCCGGCATCAGCTCTGGCCCGCGATAGGGATCGAACGCTTCCTGCGCGAAGATCTCGCGCGCCATCTTGGTGCCTTCGCGCAGCGCGCGGCGGTCTTCTTCGGCTTCCAGATAATTCGGCTGGATCAGGGGCGCCGCGAGCGGATCGGACGACTTCAGCGAGATGTAGCCTTTGCTCTGCGGCCGCAGCTGGCAGACATGTGCCATGAAGCCGTGGCGGTCCGATTTCTTGCGCGTGTGGTCGGTCATCAGCGCGGCAATGAAATGATACTGCAGGTCCGGCGTCTCCAGATCGGGCCGGCTCTTGAGGAACGCGCCCGACTCCAGACCTTGTCCGGTCGCGAGCCCCTTCTTGAACAGCACATAGTTCAGGCCGGTCTTCAGCGCGTTCAGCGGATTGGATTGGCTGTAGAGCGTGATCGGCTGCGTCGACTCGTACTGGATCGAGCAGTCGAGATGATCCTGCAGATTCTTGCCGACGCCTTTCAGCTCCATGACCTGCGGGATATCGAACCGCTTCAACGTCGCGCCATCGCCGATGCCGGAGAGCAACAACACCTGCGGCGTGTTCACCGCGCCGCCGGACAGGATCACCTCGCGCGCCGCGCGCGCCTGCTTCTTCTCTTTGTCCTGCACGAATTCCACGCCAACGGCGCGCTTGCCTTCGAACAGCACGCGCGCGACCTGCGCATTGGATTCGATCGTCAGGTTCTTGCGATCCAGGATCGGCGTCAGATAGGCGCTCGCCGCGCTCCAGCGCCGGCCGTTGTGGATCGTGACCTGATACGGCCCAAAGCCTTCCTGCTGCTCACCGTTGAAATCGTCGGTGCCTTTGTAGCCGGCCTGCACGCCCGCCTGCACGAAGGCGCGGAACAGCGGATTGCCCGACTTGGTGTTCGACACATGCAGCGGCCCATCGCCGCCGTGGAAATCGTCGCCGCCGTTCTCGTTCGTCTCGGCGCGCTTGAAGTAGGGCAGCACATCGGCAAACGACCAGCCTTCGCAGCCCATCTGGCGCCAGTGGTCGTAATCGCGGGCATGGCCGCGGATGTAGATCATGCCGTTGATCGAGGACGAGCCGCCCCAGCCGCGGCCGCGCGGCCAGTAGAGACTGCGGCCGTTCAGATGCTGCTGGCCTTCGGTGTTGAAGTACCAGTTGTGCGGATTGGGCTTGCCGATCAGCGAGGGAATGCCGGCCGGCATGTGGATCATCATCGACTTGTCGCGCGGCCCGGCTTCGATGATCAGGACCTCGTTGTTCGGGTCCGCCGAAAGCCGGTTCGCCAGCACACAGCCCGCGCTGCCCGCACCGATGATGATGTAGTCGTACGCTTTCATGGAGAAACCTGCCGCGAAATCCGGCGGCACCGTATCAGGGATATGTGCCGGGTCTCAATTGTCTGACGCCTGCGTCATCGAAGGATTGGGCGCGCAGCTTGCCACGCCGTAGCCCGCAGGGCGAAGGCGGGAGGCGCAGAGCCGCAGAGGACACTGCGGGTGACCGGCAGAAGTTGCGTGGCGGATAGCGCCATTGGTTCACGCGGAGCCGCGGAGGACGCAGCGTAACTTTCGAAAGGGAGTGACGGTCGTAGATGCTGATCGGCGCGCAAGCGCGCCAACATCACCAGCATGCAGCACGCATTACTCCAAACGAAAAGGGCACCGCGATCACGGTGCCCTCTGCGTCTCTGCGCCTCCCGCCTTCGCCCTGCGGGCTACCGCGTGGCAAGCTGCGCGCCAAACTGAAATCACTCAGCTCGGAGACGTGGAGAAAGAACTCCACGTCTCCGCGTCTCCGCGTGAACCTACGGTGCCAGCGTCACCACCGCGCGGCGGTTCTTAGCTTCTTTCACGCCGTCGCCGGTCGCGACCGCGAGGTCGTTCTCACCCACGCCCGACGTCTGGATCGCTTCGGCGCGGGCGCCCATGTCGATCAGCGTCTCTTTCACGACGTTGGCGCGTTTGACGGAAAGGTTCTGGTTGTAGCCCGCATCGCCCGATGTGTCGGTGTGGCCGACGATCGAGATGCGCGACTGGCCACCGGCCCGTGCCGTGTTCACCGCGTTCTGCAGCACGGTCAGGTCCTCACCCGTCAAGGTCCACGAGTCGAAATCGAAGTAGACGGTGTAGTCGCTGGCCGATGCCACCGGGGCCGGCGGCGGGGGCGGCGGCGGCGGGTTGATCAGCTTTTCGAGATAACCCAGCGTCTGCTGCAGCGAGCGGCCGCACTGTGCGGCGGCGCCCAGCATCGACGGCACGCGGGCGTCCATGATCATGCAGTCGTAATCGGCCTGTGCCCGGGCGGCATCGACCGGGAAGCGGTCGCGGCCGTCCTGCAGCGCGCGCACCAGGCGCTGGCGGATCGTGCGGGCGTTCTCGTCCGGTGCCGGCTCCGGCGGGACTTCCAGGCCCTTCGCCGCGTCGAGTGCCTTGATCGCATAGGCATTGGCGAGATCGCCGACCGAGGCATCGCCGCCGCTCAGCGACATCGAACCTTCATCATCGAAGGTCGCGTTGCCGGAGGCGTCCACATCGCCGAACGAGCGGGCGAGGAACGCATAATTCTTGAACAGCTCCTGGGTGAACTGCGAGCCCGTGGGCTGCGCGTCGTTGAGGTCGTCCAGGGCACTGGTCGACAAGCATCCCGACAGGGCAATCGCCGCAATGGCCAGTGGCACCAGCCGGAGAATCTGAACCGCACGCAAGGCCATGATCACCCCTCCAAATTTGTGCCGAACCCTCAAATTCCCGATTCGGGCCAGCGCCCTAGATATACCGTGGGGTTCGGGCCGTTAAGAGGGGCAAGCAGGGGCAAATTTTCCACCAGAAAGTTAAACGACATGGGGTTCCCGGTAACGATCCATTGACCCACTGAGGCGTAGAACGGCAGGAGCGGACTTACGACGGGACCCGGCCATGCATGGGCTGGCGATGAAAATGAAGGCGGAAATGGAACCCGTGGTCGAAAAGGCCAGGGCGGAGCGCCGGAGGTTCAGACGCGTGAAAGTTGATCTTTCGGGACGTCTTTTCGTCCCAGCGAGCAATGAAGA
>DATAHD010000520.1:0-3452 GCA_036263395.1 Rhizomicrobium sp.
ACCGCCTGTTACGTCATCGTGCCGGTGCTGACGATGTTTGTCGGGGCGCTTTGCCTCTGGGGCTACAAGCTCGATGAGAAGGCGCATGACGGTATCCGCGAAGAGCTACGTTTGCGTGACGAGGCGTTGCAGGGCGCCGAAGGGACGATCGAGAGTCTGACCGGCGGGACGTTGCCGCAGGCGCCGGCACTTGGACTGAAAGCCTCGAACTGATCTAGATTTCGTCCGGCACTGGGGTTTGGGCAGGAGAGTCTCGTGGCGGGCGGTCGGCGGCTTTCCTTATTTTCGCTTGGCATTTTCTCAGGGCCTTCGCTCGCTATCGGCGCGCTCGGCATTCCGCTCGGCGTTTATCTGCCGGCCTATTATGCGGGACATCTCGGCGTTGATCTGAGCGTGGTTGGCGTCGCCTTCGCGGCGGTGCAGTTCATTGCCATCGCGTTCGACCCTGCGGTTGGCTACGGCCTCGACGAAACCAAAACGCGCTGGGGCCGCTTTCGTCCCTGGATGCTGGCGGCAGGGCCGGTGCTGGCGATCGCAACGGTCGCCGTGTTCATGGCACGGCCTGGCATCGGTGCCACGTACCTCGTGCTCTGGCAGTTGTTGCTCTATGTCGGCCTGTCGATGTCGCAGATGTCGACCAACTCGTGGGCCTCCGTGCTGGCCCCCGAATATCACGAGCGCTCGCGTATCTACGCGTGGATGCAGGTCGTTGGTTTCGGTGGCGCGTTGATCTGTCTGTTGCTGCCGCCGATCCTCGGTGCGCTTGGCACGACGGATGAAGTCGCCGTTGTGCACGCGATGGGGTGGCTCGTTGTTATCGTTGCACCGCTGACATCGCTGCTTGCGGTGACACTGGTTGGTGAGCCAGAGGTGTCGCGCACGGCGCGTGAGCGCATCGGCTTGTTCGATTACCTTGCATTGATCCGCCGACCAGCGATGCGGCGTCTGCTGTCGGCAAGCCTGCTGCTCACCAGTGCGCCGTCGCTTACTGGCGCGTTGTATTTTTTCTTCTTCCATCAGGCGCGGGGTTATTCGTTCGACCAATCGACTCTGCTGCTTCTGATCTACATCGCGGCCGGTCTGGTGATGCCGGCTTGGGCCTGGGCGGCGCGCATTCTCGGCAAGCATCGTGCGCTGATGGCAGCGGCGTTCATCGCGGCCGCAACACAGTGCTTGCTGCTGGTACTGCCGAACGGCGTGTTTCTGCCGATGGCGTTCGCGATGTTCGTCGCGGGCTTCTCCGCCAACTCCTACAACCTGCTGCTCAACGCGATGGTCGCGGATGTCAGCGATGAGATACGGCTTGAAACCAAGCAGGACCGCACCGCGCCGCTGTTCGCGCTGATGACGGTCGCGGCCAAGATCGGCGCCGCGATCCCACTTGCGGTCACGTTTCCGATCCTGAAAGCCGTCGGCTTCGATCCCGCACCCAATGCGGTGAACAGCGTTGCCGCGATCCACGGGCTCGAGAACTGCTTCGTGTTCGCGCCGGTGTTTGCGATCCTGGCCGGTGGGCTGAGCGTGCTCGGTTATCACCTCTCTGCCGCGCGGCATGACGAGATCCGCCGCCAGCTCGATGAGCACGACGAGCTGACGCTGGCCAATGCCTTGGGATCGGAAGCGATGCTCAGCCCGGCGACGCACATTCCGTCGCCGGTCAAACTCGACGGTGAGCCGTAAGATTAAGACTTGCGGGCGTAGGCGCTGAAGAGGGCGCGGAAGATTTCGCCGCGGATCGTCTCGAAGTCGAAGTCCGCGAGCTTGCCGGCCAGCTGCAACACGACCGCGCCATGCAGCGCTGACCAGAACACGAGGCCCAAGGTCAGCGGGTTGCCTTCCAGCACGCCGGCCGACACGAGATCGCTCACATATTTGGTCATCGTTCCGCGAGCGCGGGTCGTCGCTTTGACGAGCTCGGGGTATGCGCTCTCATCCGGCTGCGAAAGATCGAACATCAGCTTGTAGGCTTCGGGATGTTCAAAGGCGAATTTCACATACGCATCGCCGACGGCCGCGCCGCGCTCGGCGGGGGAGCCCGTCTTGTCGGAGGCTTCTTCCAGGACTTCGGCGAATTTGGTGAAGGCGTCGGCCCGGACCGCGGCCAGGATCTCGTCCTTGTCCTTGAAGTAGCGGTAGGGGGTCATGGCGCTGCAGCCGAGCTCGGAAGCCAGCTGACGCATGGTGAAGGCTTCGAGGCCCCGCTCGGCAAAGAGCTTGGTCGCCGTTTCGATCAGGCGGTCGCGGAAGTCCTCGACCTGCGTCTTTGAAAGTGTCCGTGGCACAGTGATTCCAGCTTTCTCAGAAAAGCGGCCCCCTTGCAAACCGCCGCTGTTTTCCCATGTAATTTACACAGTACATTTTTTCGGCTATATACGTAGTCATACCAATGGAGAGGAAACCGCCATGAACGCTCCCGCCCGCATCAATCCGTATCTCGCCGGCAATTTCGCGCCCCTGCGCAGCGAAGACGATTTTGCTGATCTGAAGGTCACGGGTGAGATCCCGAAGGGCCTCATCGGCAGCTACTACCGCAACGGCCCCAATCCGCAGTTCGAGCCGCGCGATCCCAACCACCACTGGTTCGGCGGCGACGGCATGGTGCACGCCTGGCACGTCAAGGACGGCAAAGTCTCCTATGTGAACCGCTATGCCCGCACGCCGAAATACGAATTCGAGCACGAAGCCGGCAAATCGATGTGGGGCACATTCGGCAATCCGCTGACCTCCGATCCGTCGGTCGCGGGCAAGGAGTCGGGCGGCGTCGCCAACACCAACATCGTCTGGCATGCGGGCAAGCTACTCGCGCTCGAAGAGGGCCACGAGCCGTTCGAGATGGACCCTGTGACGCTCGCCTCGCGCGGTTACGTCGAATACGCCGGCCCGATGAAGCGCTTCACGGCGCATCCGAAGATGGACCCGGAAACGGGCGAGATGGTGTTCTTCGGGTACGGCGTCGGCGACATGCCGTTTGCCGATGGCGTTTCGTATGGCGTCGTCGACAAGAGCGGCAAGGTCACGCGCCTCGAGAAATTCCAGGCGCCGTTCTCCGCCATGGTGCACGACTTCCTCGTCACACGTAACTTCGCGATCTTCCCGATCCTGCCGCTGACCGGCAGCCTGCAGCGCGCGATGACCGGCAAGCCGCCGTTCGCGTGGGAGCCGGAGAAGGGCAGCCATGTCGGCGTGCTCGCCCGCAAGGACGGGATCGAGAAGCTGCGCTGGTTCACCACCGACGCCTGTTACGTCTTCCATCCGATGAACGCGTGGGACGAAGGCGATAAAATCTATTGCGACGTCATGGAATACCCGGTCGCGCCGTTGTTCCCGATGGTGGATGGCTCGCCGCCGCGCAACGTGTCGGCCAAGCTGGTGCGCTGGACGATCGATCTGTCGGACAACAGCAACACGATCAAGCGCACGCCGCTCGATGATATGGCCGGCGAATTCCCGCG
>DATAHD010000521.1:0-2811 GCA_036263395.1 Rhizomicrobium sp.
TCGCTACGCCGTGGCTCACCGCCATGGCGGCGCCGACGACGACGCTCGACACCCAGGCGAAGCCGAGCAGGACCGGCACGGCGACGGCGATGCGGACGGCGTCGCGCATCAGGCGTGGGTCCGTGTGCCGCCGACGTTGACCCGCGAGCGGTTGAAGATGAGGGCGCCTTTGGCCGTGGCGATCTTCTCATCGCACGGGCCGACGCCGAGACGCGGCTCACGCTTGTGCAGCTGTTCCGTCGTCAGAAGATCGGCCCAGCGGGTCTTGGCCACGCACACTGCGCCATCGAGACCCCAGCCTGCTTCGAACGGCGCCTTCATCGTCGGATCGTCGAACTGGATGCCGATGTGATCCCACATATCGATCTCGGTGCCGTTCTTGGTGAACGATTCGCCGCGGCCGTCATAGTTGGCGCGGACCATGAACTGGCAGGCCTGATAGTACGGCGCGAGATCCTCGCCGTGCGGACCCTTCTTCCACGGGTTATAGCCCCAGAGGATGCATTTGCCCTGGCTGCCGCTGGTGCAGGTAATGAACCACTGCTTGCGATCGGCGACGAAGCGATTGCCTTCGAAATTGCCCGCGACTGGGAAGCCGGCGCGGCGACCATAGGCGTCTTTATCGCAGAACGGCACCCACTTGCCGCTGACCGCATCGTGGACGCTGAACGCATGAAGCAGCACGCTGGGCTGCTCTTTCGACGGCGTCACGCTGTCGATGCGCAAGGTGACGGGCTGACCGCTTGCTTCGCGCATCTCGAACACCGCGCCGACCAGATCGCGGGAGGTCAGCGGTTTCTTGCCCGGCTGCGTCAGGACGAAGATCTCGCCCTGCACCATCAGGCTGGGTTTCGAGTCGCCGAGGTGCGGTTTGCCGAAACCGGCGAGGACCGCGGCGCATGCCACTCCGATCAGAATTTTGATCAAGCGCTGCACAGCGATCCTCCCTTCTATCCGCCGCTTACTTCGTGACGATCTTGGTGCCGTTCGGCAGCGTCACGGTCGTGACCGTGAACTGCGCCGTGACCGACTGCGTGCCCTGCGCGCTGCGGCCCTGGGTCGTGCGGCCCTGCATGTTGCGGCCTTGTGTGCTGCGGCCCTGCCATGTGCGCCCCTGATAGGACCGGCCTTGCATGGAACGACCCTGCATGCTGCGGCCATTCCAAGTGCCACCGTTGAGGCTGACGCCATTTAAGCTGGTGCCGTTCGGAATGCCGCCATAGCTGGCGAAGGCTTCGGTTGAAAACTGGGAAAGTGCGGCAACGGTGGCTACGATGATGATCTTGTTCATGGTGATGTCCCCTCGATTGAGCCTCTCGGCCCGGTGTCCCGTTCGACCGCGACCGTCGCTGTCGATGGCCGCGTTTATGAGGGTGTTCGCCGTGCAACTGGAGGCGCAGAGCCGTTCGCCGCGATGCTTCGCGTGGAAACTGGTTGCAGCGCGATGCATGCACCGAGTTGCATGCGGCCAGGGGGGCTTCGGTGACCGTCCTTGGACGGAGTCCAGCCCCGACCTGTCACAGTCGTTTTCCTGTCATTTCCGTGCGGTTAAAGTTGCACCTTGCGGAATCGCGGTGCATCCGGTTGCATGAGCCGGGCGCTCAACGGGTGGGGATCGAGTTTTGGCGGTAACGGAGGAGTCCGGAACAGACGGCTTTGCGGCGCGGCTCGACCTCGCCCTGAAGGCGCTGAACGTCAGCCGGGTCCAGTTCGCCGCCATGGTCGGGGTCGACAAATCCCTGGTCAGCCGCTGGCTGTCGTCCCAGGTCACGCCCACCGCCCACAACCTGGCCCGCATCAGCGATGCCCTCGCCAAGGTGAAGCCTGGCTTCAACACGATGCAGTGGGAGCGGCCGCTTGGCGAATACCAAAGCTTCCTTGGTCTCAGCGAAAGCGCGGCCACATCCGGTGCGTATAGCGATGCGCCGCGTGGTCCGGCGCCGGCCGGCGGTGGTCTGATCTTGCAATCGCTGCAGCTCAGCGCGCGCGAGATCGCACTCAGTGGCCACGTCTATACCGGTCTCTATGTTGTCTTCCGTCAGCGCCTGCTGAACAGCGGTATTCCGCATGTCGAGGTTGCCTGGCTATATCAGCGTGACGGTGCGATGCATTACCGCCTCACCGATGGCGGCAATCGCACGCAAGGCCATGTGCTGATTCTGCGCAACAAGCTGCATCTGATCGGCGAAGGCGAAACCGGGCGCGATGGCGTCACGCTGCACATCATCAACGGCACTGGCGATCGCCATGCGATGGTGATGGATGGCCTGCTCGCCAGCGTGTGCGGCGACCGCTTCTTCACGCCTTCGCTCACCAAATGCGTGCTGCTGCGGATCGCGCATCCGCTGGACGATCTAGCCGCCGAAGAGCAGCGCTTCCTCTCGACGCAGGAACGCCTCGCGGCGATCAACAATGCGGGCAGAGGTCCGGAAATCCTGCCGGAGGAATTTGCTGGCGCGCTCGACAATCGCAGCGGCTTTCAGCGCGAGGGTGGCGCCGACTGGCTCCTGCGCGTGCCGAGCAGCGATTCCGTCGCGCGCTCCGATTTCGAGGCCGCGAATTACGATTTCCCCGCGCCGGCACTGGTGCAGATGCTGCTGGGAGATGCGGCATGAACGTGGCTTCCTCGCCCGACAGCTTCGGCACGCGCCTCGATCTCGCGCTGAAATCGCTGAATATCAGCCGCATCCAGCTGGCAAGCCTTGTCGGCGTCGACAAATCGCTGGTCAGCCGCTGGCTGTCGTCGCAGGTGGTGCCGACGGCGCACAATCTGGCGCGCATCAGCGATGTGCTGTCGAAGCACAAGCCCGG
>DATAHD010000522.1:0-3343 GCA_036263395.1 Rhizomicrobium sp.
GGCGCCGCCGGTGATCGTGTCGTTGCCCTGGCTGCCGTTGATGTCGAAGCCGCCATCGGTTTCGGCGCCGCCGTTGAAGATCAGCTTGTCAGCCGCGCCGGTGGTCTGGTTGTCGATGGTCAGGACTGAGCCGGCCGCGACATTGGCATCGGTGGTGATGAATTTGTAGCTGTTGTCGCCGTGAATCCGAATCGTCTCGACGCCCGTCATCGTGGACGCCTTGAACTTCACGCCGGTGTGGTAATCACCGTTGAGGTCGAGCGTATCGATGCCCGCACCGCCGTCGACCTTGTCTGCGTCCGTGAACTTTGCGCCGAAGCGGAATTCGTCCCAGCCGTTGCCACCCTTCAACGTGTCATTCTTCGCACCCGCGACGAAGACATAGTTGCCACCATCGCTCTCGGCCGAACCGTCGGCGATGATGCTGCCGTCGTGCAGGAAGCTGGCGTCCACGGTCAGCGTTTCACCGGCGCCGACCGTTGCGTCGTTGAAGATAAGCTTGTAGCCGGCGCCGCCCATGATCTGGATGTAGCCGACATTCGTCATAGTGGTCGCGGTGAAGGTCACGCCGGCGGTGTAGTCGCCGTTGAGCACGACATAAGCGCCGTCGGTGTTGTCGTTCGTCGGACCGCCGTTGATGACGTCCGCGGCATCGAGGTTCGCGCCCATCAAGATAGTGTCGAAACCGGAACCGCCGTCGATCGTGTCATGACCGGTGCCGGCGTCGATCGTGTCGGCACCGCCGCCGCCGGTCAGCACGTCGTCGTTGGCACCGCCGTTCAGCGTGTCGTCGCCGCCGAGGCCAGTTTCGTGATCGACGGCGTCGTCGCCATTGATGGTGACACTGCTATCGTCGTCGGCCGTGCTGGTCCGAACGAGCTGGAAGAGATGCTGGTTGGCCGTACCGGTGGTTTGGTCGGTGTAGCTGACGATGTAGCGCGACTGATCCATCGCGATGATGGCCGGATCGCCGGTGTTGTCGGTCGATTGGTTGACTGCAAGCACATAAGGGTCCCCAGTCAGGAACGCGCCCGCGACAGGATCCCAGAGAAGCCCGGCGGTATCGACATCACTGCCGTCGCCGTAGAAATCGTCTGTGAACGTCAGCAATTGGAGACCGCTCGAGAGCGTCGTGATGGCAGCTTCGCTCAGAGAAACACCAACGTTGAAAATCCCTGTGTGTTGAAGCTCGCCGCTGGCGTCGAAGGTGGAGACGTGCATGGAACTCGCGCCACTTTCGTTATCTTCGTAGACAACGGTGAAGCCGCCGTCCTGCGTTGCTGCCATCACGAGGCCGCGGTTGATCGTGCCGGTGGAGTCGATGGCGGTCGGGGTGAGGACATACGTCGTGCCATCGGCGCTCAAGATGCTGATATACGCGGCCGAGCTGCCGCCAGAGAGGCGCTCGAAGCCGATGGCGAAGGTGCCATTGCTCAAGGCCACGACCGAGGCGTTCTCGTCGTCGGCCGTTGAATTGTCGACGCCTGCCATCAACAAGCGTGTTCCCGCGCTGTCGTAGACGGCGAAGTCGATGTCGTGATCGCCGCCGCCGAAGTCACCCGTTGTGGCGATCACGAAGCCGCCACCCGAAAGCGCCGCGATTGACGGATTGCTGTAGTTCGCGCCCTCGAACGGCGTCGCTGCCTTGACCGTGTCCGTGCCGTCCGGGGTGAAGATGCGATAAGTGGCGACTCCGCCGACATCGCCGGCGAGGACCACATTGCCGTTGCTCAACTGTGCGAGGTGGCCGTGGATGCCGTTGAAATCGCTGGACATCGCTCCCGGATTACCCGCAGCGTCGTAGAACGTGAGGTCCGAAAAGCCGTCCGTGTCGGTGGCGAGCGCAACCCATCCACCGTTTGCGAGATGCAGCAGCGCGGAGTCGCTGCCCGGCAAATCGCCGAAGGTCGGGATGACCGGATCCTGCAGCGTGAGTTCGGTTTGCGAATAACTTGTGGTGACGGTCATGGCGCGGCTCTCCTCGTTCGAGGACTGCGCTCGCTGACCGCACGTTGCCTCGCGACGCCCAGCATGGCCGGACGGTTACAGGCGATGTGTCGGCAGTTACCCCAGACCCCACGTTCTCACGGCGAAATGGCGTGCGAACGGCGTAATCATTACATGGCCGTACGGAGTTGGCTATCTGTAGGATAGGGTCTTAACCATGTGCTGTGACCGGGCCTGACGCAGAATTCTGGTCCTACGCGACCCATACGCGCAAGGGGCCGAGTGGTTCGAAGCCGAGGGCCGTCCAGTCGGATACGGCGTCGTCGGCCATGTAGGTGACGAGCGGCAGATCGCCGGCGAAGGCGATGGCGCGGGCGACGATCGCTTTCAGACACGCGGTCGCGGTCTGGTTCGGTGCGAAGACATTGCTGATGCCACAGACGCCGGCATGACGATTGAAGATCGCACCGGCGCGGACTTTGTCGCGATTGAAGCCGCCGAGGAATGCGATGTTCGGATCGCTGAGCAATGGCGCCTTGAAAATGCAGAGCGGTTCGCCGCCGTCGGCGAAGCCGCGCTCCCACGCGGTGAGACGTGGCTGATTGGTGACGGACTTCCAGTCGATGCCAGGCACGTTGGCAGACGGCGCCGGTTTGTCGGGCGCGCGCCACAGCCATTGCGCCGAGAAGAGGATCTCCAAACCGAGCGGTGCGAGATCGAGCGTGGCGAAGGCATCCTTCACGCCCCAACCTTCTTCGAGGCCGGTGTCGTGCAGCGCTTTTACGGCGGCGGTCTGTGCCGCTGTGTGATCCGGCGTGCGGGTGATGAGGTTTGGGTAGAACGGCGGCGACAGCACCGTGTTCGACCAATGCGTTTCGGCCAGCGCGGTCTGGCCGTCATGGGTGCGGACGACGGCATCGCACCAGTCGATGTTGTTCTGCAGCGCGGCGGCGAGGCGGGGATCGGTCATGGCAAGCCAATTTCAAAGGGGGGGGGCGAACCTGTGGCAGGTCCGGCCGACGCCATAGCCCTGGACGTTGTTGCAACGCAAGACTGACGCGCGCCTCTGTCGTTTGTCGGAGCGGCGGCGCATACTTGCCGTGCATGACAGTGCGCAGCGTGAGATGGATCGGGTTGTTCGCGGGGGTGATGCTCGCGGGCTTTGCCTATGCGGGCGATGATAAGCCGTCTGGAAACGCGGCCTGGTACAGCATCCGCACCGAAGACGGGACTGCGATCGGCTATGCCTATCACGACACGGTAGGTGGCGCAGATGGCGGCAGCGCGATCACCGATTATCAGGAAGTGCGCATTTCGGAGCCGGCGGCGAAAACCATCCTGCGGCCGGATGCCGGCACGCATCTGAACCGCCAGTCGTGGCGCACGGTTCTGACCA
>DATAHD010000523.1:0-2104 GCA_036263395.1 Rhizomicrobium sp.
CTCTACCGGGATTGGCGCCAGACCATCTCGCCCACCATGCGGCAGACGCACGGGCCTGCCGAGAAGTTGTTTGTCGACTTCGCTGGCGACACCGTGCCGCTCTTCGATGCCAGGACGGGAACGGAACGGCGTGCTCATGTCTTCGTCGCGGTGCTGGGAGCCTCCAACTACACCTATGCGGAGGCGCGCTGGTCGGAAGGGCTTGCCGACTGGATCGGGGCGCACGTCAACGCCTTGAACACGATCGGCGGCGTGCCGAAGGCGGTCGTCTGCGACAACCTCAAGGCCGGCGTCACCGCAGCCTGCCGCTATGAGCCCGGGATCAACCGCACCTACCAGGAGTTTGCCGAGCACTACGACACTGCGATTCTCCCCACGCGTCCGAGGAAGCCACGCGACAAGGCCAAGGTCGAAGTGTCGGTGCAAATTGTCCAGCGCTTTGTGCTGGCCAGGCTGCGCAACCGCCGCTGGTCCCGTCGACGGGGTGGTAGGAATTGAGGGTGGCGTAGTCTCCGGGGTGATCAACCTCGAATCGTCCGGCGTTGGTGCGTCGGACTGGAGACCACGCCATGGAAAACATTACCAGGAAGTCTGATTCCTCGCAGCCTGCCGCTGAGACGGCCGTTTATTTGTTCGACGACTGGTTCGATCCCATCGAAGCTGGAGTGCGCGATCGGGTGCGCGAATTCATCCAGGCGATGGTCGAGGGCGAGCTGGATGCGGCACTGATGCGCCCGCGATACGGCCGGCGTTCGCAGTCGTCGAGCGGTGACGCTGACGGGCCGGTTGGTGTCACCGGCCACCGGCATGGCCATCGTTCACGTTCGCTGATGGGCACCTTCGGGCGGACCGAAATCGCGGTTCCGCGCGCCCGGCTCGACGGCCCCGATGGCCAGACGACGGAGTGGAAGAGCAAGATGGTGCGGGCCTATCAGCGCCGCACGCTGGCCGCCGATGCGCTGATTGCAAGTACATACCTCGCCGGCACCAACACGCGCCGGGTCCGCCGAGCACTTGCGGCGCTGTTCGGCGGTGCAGTCGGCAAGGACACGGTGAGCCGGGTGTGGCGGAAGGTGAAGGCCGACTGGGAGGCCTGGAACGCCCGCTCGCTCGCTGAGGAGCCGATTGTGCGGCTGATCCTCGACGGCACCGTGGTGCGGGTCCGGCTTGACCGCAAGGCCACCTCGATATCATTGCTTGTCGTCATCGGCGTGCGCGAGGACGGCCAGAAAGTGCTGCTGGCGCTCAAGAGCATGGGTGGAGAGAGCACTGAGGCTTGGCGTGCCGTTCTCGACGATCTGATCGATCGCGGTCTACGTCGTCCTGCCTTCCTCATCGTGGATGGCGCGTCGGGGCTGGAAAAGGCAATCGCCGCGGTCTGGTACGGCGTGCCGGTTCAGAGGTGTACGGTCCATAAGCACAGGAACCTGCTCGCGCATGCGCCCGAGCGCCTGCACGACGAGATCACCACCGATTACACCGACATGATCTACGCCGCCACGCCCGAGGAAATCGAGACCCGCCGTAAGGCCTTCATCCGAAAGTGGCGGCTGCGTCATCGCCCCGTCGCCGACTGCCTGGAGGAAGCCGGCGAGCGCCTCTTCACCTTCACCCGCCTGCCGCCGAGCCAATGGCGAAGCGCGAGAACAACGAACGCGATCGAGCGTCTGCATGAGGAGTTCAAGCGACGGATCAAAACCCAGACCGTGCTGCCGTCGGCCGATACTGCTGCGATGTTGTTCTGGGCGCTGCTCGCCTCGGGGCAGATCAACATGCGGAAAGTCGATGGTTGGCAGACGCTCGCCACAAACCCCATCGATCAACAGATTGACCTCGCTGCCTGACTCGGTACTCTCAAAACGCCGGAGATCACGTCACGCCAAATTCCAACACATCAGGCGACGGCACCATCAATCAAGCTTGCAGCCCTAAGAACCGAGACTCAGAAGGCCAAGAACACTGTAAGACAGGCCTTGAAACTACGGCTCAATGAAAACGATGATATCGATTTTGCTACTGACGGTGACAAGATCAGAGTTTTCAGGGTCTTTCGGAGGCTGCATCAAGGGAGACGGACCCTAGACCTGTCCTCCTCATTCGGTGA
>DATAHD010000524.1:0-18250 GCA_036263395.1 Rhizomicrobium sp.
TTGATCAGCTGCAGCGCCATGCGCTTGGTCAGATGGATCAGGCCGGCCTTGCTGGCGTGATAGGAGTAGGTCTCCTGCGGATTGGCGGCGATGCCGTCGATCGAGGCGATCATGATCACCTTCGCCAGATGCTCGGGCGACGCCGCTGCCTTCAAGGCAGCGTGCAATTGCTGCGTGAGGAAGAACGGCGTCTTGACGTTCAGGTCCATCACCTTGTCCCAGCCGCTTTCCGGGAATTCTGCGAACGGTGCGCCCCACGCCGCACCGGCGTTGTTGCAGAGGATGTCTAGTTTGCTCTCATGCTTCAGATACGCATCGGCCATCCGCTTGGCGCCTTCCGCACCGCTTGCGTCAAGCGGCAGCGCGATGCACTCGCCATATTGCGACAGCTCTTTCGCTGCCTCCTCGCACGCGGCGATCTTGCGCGCCGAGATGTAGACCTTCGCACCCTGCTCCAGAAAACCTTGCGCGATCATCTTGCCGATGCCGCGGCTGCCGCCGGTGACAAGCGCCACGCGGCCTTGAAGCGAAAACAGATCCTTCATCATGTGCGAAACATCCCTTCGAATTTTGTGTGACGGTGTTTTCCGGACGTAGCGTCACCTTGTCAACCGCTGCGTACCGCTCATTCGAAACGCTTGTAAAATGCCAATACGTCCTCCACGTTGAGGAGCGAGGTTGCACAACAAGATGCGGCCCGCACAGGAAACAAGCGCGAGGGCAGGGCGTGGCTGATGTGACCGCGGGTGGGATGACTCCGCCCAAATTGACCGTCTGGCAGAAGGCGATGTTCGGCGTCGGCTCTGCCGCGTTCGGCGTCAAAGACGGCGGCTTCAACACCTTCCTGCTGCTCTTCTACAACCAGATCGTCGGCATCTCCGCCACCAAGGTCAGCCTTGCCATCGCGATTGCGATTGTCGTCGACGCCTTCGTCGATCCGTTCATCGGCGTGGCGTCGGACCGCTGGCGTTCGCGCTGGGGCCGCCGCCATCCCTTCATGTTCGCGTCCGCGATCCCCGTCGCCGTTCTTTATTTCATGCTGTGGACGCCGCCGCACTGGTCGGCTGATGCGATGTTCCTCTATGTGCTGGTAATCTCCATCACGCTGCGCGTCTTTATCGCCGCTTACGAAGTGCCGAGCGCCGCGCTGGTCCCCGAACTGTCGCGCGACTATGACGAGCGCACCTCGATCCTGTCGTGGCGGCTCTTTTTCCAGCTCGTGGTTCCCGCCGGCGTTTACGTCTTCACACTCAACACGTTCATGAAGTCGACGCCGGTTTACACCAACGGCATGCTCAATCCGTCGGCCTACTTTCCCTATGCCGTGCTCGCCAGCCTGGTGATGCTGGGCAGCATCCTGTTTTCCTCGTTCGGCACACGCTCGCGCATTCCGTACCTCAAGACGAACCTCGGCGCGCCGACGGTCAGCGTCATGCAGGTGATCCGCGAGTCGTTCCGTTCGCTCAGCAATCCGTCCTTCATCCTCGTCACGATCTCCGGCTTGTTTTCCGCGATGGCGACCGGCGTCAACAACAGCATCGGGTCGTATCTCGGCATCTATTTCTGGAAGTTCAGTTCGGCGCAGCTGTCGGTTCTGGGTTTCGCGGCGCTGATCGCCTCCTTCATCGCGCCGCCGCTGTCGCCGTGGGCATCGCGCCGCTTCGGCAAGAAGCGGGCCGGCATCGCCCTCGCCGTCCTGTGGCTCGTCTTCTTCCAGTCGCCACCACTTCTGAAACTGCTGGGCTTCCTGCCACCGGAAGGCTCCCCCCAGTTGCTTGCCGTCCTGTTCGTCACGACGGTGATCGGCTGGTCGCTGATCCTCGCCGCGCTCATCCTGCTGCTGTCGATGATCACCGACATCAACGAGGATAACGAGCTGCGCACCGGTCAGCGGGCGGAGGGCGTGTTCGCCGCTGCGGGCAGCTTCATGAACAAGATCGTCACCGGCGCCGGCATCCTCGTCGGCGGCGTGCTGATCGATCTCGTCCACTTCCCCGCTCACGCCACGCCGCAGTCGATCGACCCGCAGATCATCCGCAACCTCGTCTCGATCAACATACCGGTGCAGGTCGTCCTCATCGGCATCGCGATGGTGCTGCTGGGCATGTACAAAATCGACCGCGCTAAGCACGAGGACAATCTGAAGAAGATTGCCGACGCCGCGGCGGTGGAAGCCGAAGTCGTCCACAAGCTGGAAGCCTGACGCGTGAGTGCCGCCGCCGTGCCGGGCGAGCGCGCGCCGAAGATGACCACCTGGCAGAAGATCGTCTTCGGCTTCGGCTCTGTCGCGTTTGGTGTCAAAGACGGTGGCATCAACACGTTCCTGCTCGTCTTCTACAGCCAGATCGTGGGCATCTCCGCCACGCTGGTCAGCCTTGCGATCTCCATCGCGCTGTTCGTCGATGCGTTTGCCGATCCGGTTATCGGTACGGTTTCCGATCATTGGCGCTCCAAGCTCGGGCGGCGCCATCCGTTCATGTATGCCTCGGCGGTGCCGGTGGCGGTTTGCTATTTCCTGCTGTGGAATCCGCCTGCCTGGTCCACCGGCGCGTTGTTCGTCTATCTGCTTGTGGTCTCCATCGTGCTGCGCGTCACGGTCGCCTGTTACGAAATCCCGAGCGCCGCACTCGTCGCGGAAATCTCTCGCGACTATGACGAGCGCACATCCGTTCTCGCTTGGCGCATCTTCCTGCAAATCCTGATTCCGGCAGCCGTGCTCATGCTCACGTTTGCGGTCTTTCTCGCGAACACAAAGGCGCATCCCAATGGCATCCTCAATCGCGACGGCTACTTCCCATATGCGATCCTCGCGAGCGCGGTGATGCTGGTGAGCATCCTTGCGTCTTCCTTTGGCACGCGGTCGCGCATTCCATATCTGCGCAAAATCGGCGACGACGAGCGTTCGAGCATTAAAGGCGCCGCGCGTCAGACCTATGAGGCGCTGACCAACAAGTCGTTCCTCCTCGTCACCATCGCGGCGATTTTCGCGTCCGTCGCCAGCGGCGTGAACAACAGCCTCGGCACCTATTTTGGCGTCTACTTCTGGAAGTTCACGCCGCCGCAATTGTCGGCGCTTGTTACTGGCGGATTGCTGGCGACCGTCTTCGCCCTGCCCTTGTCGCCTTTCCTCTCGAGGCGCTACGGCAAGAAGAAAGCGGGCATCGCGCTCGTCGCCGCGTCGCTCGTCATCGGCAACATCACGCCGATCATGAAGCTGCTCTATCTCCTGCCGCCGGACGGCTCAAACGCCCTTCTGGCGATCTTCTTCATCACAACGCTGTTGGGCACGACGTGCATCATCGCCGGTGTGGTGCTGCTGTTCTCCATGATCACCGACGTGAACGAAGACAACGAACTGCGCACCGGAAAGCGGTCCGAAGGCGTACTCGCGGCCGCCAACAGCTTCGTCGGCAAGACGGTAAGCGGCGTCGGCATCCTGATCGCGGGCATCCTGATCGACCTGGTGCACTTCCCGGCACATGCGACGCCGCAGAACCTGGATCCCCAGATCATCCGCAATCTGGTGCTGATCAACACGCCGCTGCAATTCGTGCTCTCGGCGATCACCATCACGGTGCTGTCGTTCTACAAAATCGACCGCACGGCCCATGAGAGCAACCTGAAGCAGCTCGCTGGCGCCACAGCAGCCGGTGCCGAAGACGCCGGCCCCGTCATCGATACGCCCAAGCTTGGCTAGGCGCGCCGCGGATGCTAGGCAGACCGCGTTAGAGGACCTGCCATGACATCGACCGATCCCGAACTGTCGCGCCTGCGTGAGAGCATCGACAATATCGACGCCGCGCTGATCCACATTCTGGCGGAGCGATTTAAGTGCACCCAGGCGGTCGGCGTCCTTAAGGCGACCAAGGGCCTGCCGCCGGCCGATCCCGGCCGCGAGGCGCAGCAGATCGCCCGCCTGCGCAAGCTGGCGCAGGACGCCCATCTCGACCCCGACTTCGCGGAGAAATTCCTCAATTTCATCGTGAAGGAAGTGATCCGCCATCACGAGGCGATCCGCGCGCAGCAGGGCTAGCCGCTGCTCCGCGCATAGCTGCAGACATTTTTCTACGCTTTGCAGGCCCGTCTCGCAGGCACATATTATGTGCAGCAGGGAGCTGTTGAAACCACACAGCAAGGACGGAGAATACCCATGACACTCAGGCTCGGCGACATCGCCCCGGACTTCGAAGCGGAAACCACCGAAGGCAAAATCAAATTCCACGACTGGATCGGCGATCACTGGGCGGTGCTGTTCTCGCATCCCAAGGACTTCACGCCGGTCTGCACCACCGAGCTCGGCTACATGGCCAAGCTCAAGCCGGAATTCGACAAGCGCAACACCAAGATCATCGGCCTCTCGGTCGATCCGGTCGATCGCCACGCCGGCTGGGCCAAGGACATCGAGGAGACGCAGGGCTCCGCCGTGAACTATCCGATGATCGGCGACACCGACTACAACGTGTCCAAGCTCTACGGCATGCTGCCGGCGGAAGCGTCGGGCGATCCGGCAAAGCGCACCGCCGCCGACAATCAGACCGTCCGTAACGTCTTCATCATCGGCCCAGACAAGAAGATCAAACTGATCCTCATCTATCCGATGACGACAGGCCGTAACTTCGACGAGGTGCTGCGCGTGCTGGACTCGCTGCAGATGACGGCCAAGCATCGCGTCGCGACGCCGGTGAACTGGAAACAGGGCGACGACGTCATCATCGCCGGTTCGGTCACCGACGACGATGCGAAGAAGATCTATCCCAACGGCTGGAAGGCCCCGAAGCCCTATCTGCGGATAGTGCCGCAGCCGAAGTAAGCGCCCTTCCCCCTCCACTTGGTGGAGGGGGCGCGACACGAAGTGGCGCGGGGGAGGATCGCGCCGCCGAACCTCATCCCCACGATCCTCCCCCGATCAATCACTCGCTGCGCTCGCGATTGCTCGCCCCCTCCACCAGGTGGAGGGGGACATTCAAAGCAACATCCGGAATGCGCGCAGCCCTGCGAGCGCCTACGCTCGCGCCATGAAAACGCTCCACCTCCCGCACATCGCCGCCGACCTCGACACCCATGGCTGCGCCATCGTGCCCAACCTGCTCTCGGCAAAAGACTGCCGCACCCTCGCCGCGCTCTACGACGACGACTCCCGCTTCCGCAGCCGCGTGGTCATGGCGCGGCACGGATATGGCCGCGGCGAGTATCGCTACTTCTCCTACCCGCTGCCGCCACTGGTCGAAGAGCTCCGCACCGCGCTCTACCCACCGCTCGCCGAGATCGCCAACCGCTGGAACGCCGCGCTGAAAAGCGAGATCACGTTCCCCGCCACGCACGACGCCTTTCGCAAGCGCTGCCACGACGCCGGCCAGACGCGCCCGACGCCGCTACTGCTCAAATACGGCGTGGACGACTACAACTGCCTGCATCAGGACCTCTACGGCGAGCATGTCTTCCCGCTGCAGGCCGCGTTCCTCCTCTCCGAACCGGGCGAGGATTTCACCGGCGGAGAATTCGTCCTCACCGAGCAGCGCCCGCGCATGCAAAGCCGCGTCGAGGTCGTGCCGCTCACCCGCGGCGACGCCGTCATCTTCCCGGTGCGCGAACGGCCGGTCCAGGGCACGCGCGGCCTCTACCGCGTGAACATGCGCCACGGCGTCAGCCGGCTGCACTCAGGCAACCGCTTCACGCTCGGCGTGATCTTCCACGATGCAAAATAACTACCGGCGTGACGCCAATCACATCCGCTAACCGTCTTCCTCCGGCAAGCATTCCCGGCCGTCACCCGCCGCGGTAGATTGCGCAGGTTCATTCGGGGGAATGCCCATGCGCCTGCTCTCCATCACGCTCGCCGCCACCGCGGCGCTGCTCGCCTTCGCCACCTTGGCGCACGCACAATCCGATCAGGAGATGGCCGATCTCGCCAACAACGCGTCGCTGTGTTCCGGCATGCTCGGCTACACGCTCGACAACAACATGTACGGCACCATGCCCCAGGGCCGGCAGGCGGCGGCGCAGCGTCCGATCTGGGATCAGTACGTCGTCGACAGCTACGGCCAGAACGGCCTGCAGCAGGCCTACAACACCGCGGCCGACGACTACCAACGCCTCGGCGACAATTATGCCGCCAGCGTGATCGGCTGGTGCCTGCGCAACGATCCGGATTCGATCATCCAGCGCATCCGCCAGTGGGAATACACCCGCACGCATGTCGGCCAGCCGCAACAGACCTACACCGCGAGCACGCCCACCTACACACCGCCCACAGCGACGCCAACCTACGCGCCGACGCCCAGCATGGAGTCGCACGAATCCGACGTCTACCGAAACGCCCGCGAGTCGACGCAGCAGACCAACTGCAATGCCGGCTGGGGCAAGTGTCCGTAAGAGCTACTGTCCCGCGGTATACTGCTGGATCAGGTTGTACGCCTTCTCGCATTGCGTGATCAGCTCACCTTCGGCGTTGGCGTCTTCCTTGCGGGCGTCGTCCATCATCGATGCGCTGTTGATCAGCTCGTCATGCGCAACCGCCATCGCATCGGTGACCGAGATGCCGCGGTCCTTCGTCAGTCGCGTGGCATAACCCTGCATGAAGATCGTGCGTTCGTCCTCGATCGCCTTGGCCGCCGCCTCCTGCCCCGCATTGCGCAGCCGCACCGCGATCGACGTATAGATGCCGGCACAGCGCGCCATCGGCTTCCAATAGGCATCGTTGCCGAACGTCGACAGGATATCGGGATCGCCGCTCTTGTAGTGATAGATGAGATCGCCCGCCGCGACCGGCACCGAAACGCCGAGCAACGCCGCGGCCGCAAGCAAAGTCCTGATACGCATGAATCCCCCCGGATTGTTTGTCCGGGGAGTTATAGCGGGCACATGAACGTCCCGTCATGCAAATCGGCGTGTTCCGGTAAACGCTGTGATCGCCTCAATACATCCGGCTTGGCGGGATGATCGGCGCCGCCGCCACGCGCCACACCACACCGCCCGTATCGTCCGCCACCAGAAGACCGCCGCGCTTGTCCTGCACGATTCCGACGGGGCGCCCATGCGCGATGCCGGTGGTGGGATCGGGCATGAAGCCGGTGAGGAAGTCCTGCGGCGCACCGAACGGCATGCCATCCTTGAACCGCACATACACCACCTTGAAGCCCGTGAAGTACGACCGGTTCCACGACCCGTGCTGCGTGATGAACGCCGCGCCGTTGTACTGCGCCGGAAACTTGTCGCCGGTGTAGAACACAAGCCCGAGCGACGCCGTGTGCGCGCCGAGCGCATAGTCCGGCGCAATCGCTTTCGCCACCATCGCCGGGTTCTGCGGCGTCACGCGATCGTCGACATGCTTGCCCCAATAGCTCCACGGCCAGCCATAGAAGTCGCCGTCCTGCACCCGCGTCAGGTAATCGGGCACCAGATCGTCGCCCAGCATGTCGCGCTCGTTCACCACAGTCCAAAGCACATGCGTCGTTGGCTCATAGGCAAGGCCGTTCGGATTGCGCGTGCCGCTGGTGAATATGTGTTCGTTGCTACCATCCAGATTGATCTGGATGACATTGGCGCGGCGCTTCTCGTTGTCCGCGCCGTTCTCGCCGACATTGCTGCCGGAGCCGACGGTCACGAACAGCATCTTGCCGTCTTCGCTGGCGACTATGTTGCGCGTCCAGTGGTTGTTATAGCCGCCGACCGGCAGATCCATGATCTTCTTGCCGTCGCCTTTCAGCGCCAGATCGCCGTCGTGATAATCGAACGCCCACACGCCGCCGGTGCCGGCGACATAGAGCGTGTTGCCGACCAGCGCCATGCCGAACGGCTGCTTGACCTTGTCCTTCAGGAAGACCGTCTTGGTCTCCGCCACGCTGTCTTCGTTCGCATCGCGCAGCAGCACGATGGTATCCGCGCTCTCGCCGCGCGAACCATCGTTGCGCATCAGGTAATAGCCGATGCGCTCCATCAGCCCATGCGGCTCGGTCTTCAGCGTGGTCGACTCCGCGGCCAGCACATCGCCATTCGGCAACACATAGAGCCAGCGCGGATGATCGAGGTTCTTGGCGAACGGATAGACGAAGAAGCCACGCGGCGCCTGCGGCCCGGTGCCGTCCGGCCACGGCGTGGCGGTGGAGAAGTGCGCCGTCGGGATCATGCTCGATTGCGGTGCCGGCAGTGACGGCTGCGAACCGAAATTGTCGGCCGGCGGCGGATCGCCCTGCCCGCACGCGGCCAGCAGCAACGCACAACATGCCGACGCGAACGCGATCCGCAGAGTCTTCATCCCACAGCATCCAATATATGTTCACCGAACATTTAAACTCGGCTAGGTTGCAGCGCAAGGGAGTCGGCATGGCGCGCGCCACAGCAAAGACCGCGAAGACCACGAAGGGACGCAGACCGCGCGGCTCCGGCCACGAAACGCGCGATGCGATCCTGCGCGCCGCCAAAGAACTTTTTGCGAAGGAAGGTTACGCCGCAGTGACGACGCGCGCGCTGGCCAAACGTGCCGGCGTCTCGCAGACCGGCCTCTACGTCTATTTCCAGACGAAAGAAGACATCTACAACGCCCTGTGCACCGAAACCTTTGCCAAGCTGGCGGAGAGGATTCACGAGGGCGCAGACGGGAAAGAGTCGCTCACACGCCTGCGGAAAAAGCTGCAGAACTTCATTCTCTTCGGCCTCGAAAACCCGGACGAGTATGAACTCGTTTTCATGGTCACCGATCCAGCGCTGGTGCCGTTGCACACCAAGGACCTGACCCTCGCGCCAGAGAAACAGGGGCCGGGCATCCGTGCCTTCCTCGAATTCCGCCAGATGATCGCCAACCATGCGACGGCTGGTGTCATCAAGACGCTGGACGTCACGCTCACCGCACAACTCGTGCTCAATGCGCTGCATGGCACCGTGTCCATGCTGATCGCGCGCCCCTGGTATCCCTGGGTCGACCGCAACCTTCTCATCGAGAAAGCCGTCGATCACATCGTCTCCGGCTTGCAACGCGGCGAACTCTGACTTAAGTGTTCATTGAACACTTAGTGGAGGATCGCATGCGCCAGATCGTTGTCGACCGCAAAGCCAAAGGCGGCCTCGCCCTGCGCGACTTCAACGCCGCCGAACCGTCCGTCGGCGAAGCGGTGGTGCGCGTGAAGGCGATCTCGCTCAATCGTGGTGAGGTGAAGACCGCGCTCACCGATGCGCAGGAAGGCTGGTGCCCCGGTTGGGATTTTGCCGGCACCATCGAACGCGCCGCCGCCGATGGCTCCGGCCCGGCACAGGGCACGCGAGTCGTCGGCATCGTGCCCAGCGGTTCGTGGTCCGACGTCGTGAATGTGAGCGCGATGCAGGTCGCGCCACTACCAGACAACGTCAGCTTCGCCGACGCCGCGACGCTTCCGGTGGCCGGTCTCACCGCTTGGCATGCGCTGAAGAAGGGCGGCGATCTCGCCGGCAAGCGCGTGCTCGTCACCGGCGCGACTGGCGGCGTCGGCGTCTATGCGCTGCAGCTTGCCAAGGCACTCGGCGCCGAACCGGTGGCGTGGATACGCGATCCGGCGCAGGAGGGTTACGTCAAAGCCAACGGCGCCGCGATTGCCGCCGTCGGTGCGGACGGCGCGCGCAAACACGCACCGTACGGCCACATCCTGGAATCCTGCGGCGGCGATATCCTCGGCGAAGTGCTCACGATGATGGCGCCAGGCACGATGTGCGTGCTGTACGGCGCATCCGAAAACAGCATGACCACCTTCGACGGCAGCAAATTCCGCGTCGGCGGTACGACTCTCTACGGCCTCTTCGCCGGCTACGAGTTGATGTTCGAACCGCCCGCCATCGGCCTAGCCCGCCTCGCCAAGATGATGTCCGAGGGAGCCTTGCGCGCCGCCATCGATGTGGAAAGCAATTGGGAAAACGTCGCCGACATCGCAAACGACCTGATGGTCCGCAAGTTCAAAGGCAAAGCGGTACTGACGCTTTAACTTCTCCCCCCTCTCTCCGTCATCACCCGGTCGCGCTTCTCGCGCGATCCGGGTGACCCATTTTCTCGCGCAGCAAAAGGAAATTGGGTCGCCCGCATGAAGCGGGCGATGACGTGTGGTGGGAGGTTAGATCATCTCACCCCCAACAACGCCGCAACACGCCCCTCAACAAAAGCCTCCCACACCGGATCGCCGATGCGGTCCGGCGCGAGCGACTCCATCTGCACCATGCCGAGGATGAAGACGAACACCGCCAGCGCCATCAGCTTGGGATCGCTTACCGGATCGAGCCGTCCGCGCCGCTGCGCTTCGGCGATGCCCCGGCCCAATTCGGCGATATTGGCTTCCAGTCCGCGCTTCAGCATGCGCCGCACTTTCGGATGCTTGCCCGAAGCGTAGTGAATTTCTACGGCAATTTGCCGGATGCGCTTGAGCGGCTCTGTGGAATACTCGGCTACGAGTTTCGGGATATCCACCGCGGCATCGAATGACGGGCGTTCCCGCATGGCGGCAGTTTCCACCGCGTTGCGCACGACGGCGAAGAACAGCTCCTCTTTGCTCTCGAAGTGTTTGTAGATAGCCCCCGCAGTGATGCCGCTCGCCTTCGCGATGGCCGGCATGGAGACGCGGTCGAAGCCATCCTCCGCAAACAGCTTCTCCGCCGCCGCAAGAATGCGCTCGCGGGTCGATGGTCCGATAAAGGCAGGTTTTGAGCGCGTACGAGTCGGCATGAACGCGAATATGCCGGCCCGCCCTTGACGAGTAAATGGTCATTCACTAGATAACCAGTTCGGTGAATGATCATTTACCTCCTTGGAGGGCCGGCCATGTTCCGCAAATCCCGTATCGCTGTCGTCACCGGTTCCGCCTCGGGCATCGGTGCGGCCACGGCAAAGCTCCTTGCGGATCGGGGCTACAGGGTAATCGGCGTGGATTTGCGCAAGGCCGACGTGATCGCCGACCTCGCAACGCCGGATGGCCGCCAAAAGATGGTTGAGCAGGTGACCCGTCTGTCGCGCGGCAAGCTCGATGCCATCGTCGCAAATGCCGGTGGTGGCCCGGCGGAAACCAGCGTCCAACTCAATTATTTCGGCGCTGTCGCCACTCTCGAAGGCCTGCGACCACTGCTGGCGAAAAGCAAAACACCGCGCGCCGTTGCAGTCTCTTCGATCGCGTCGCTGCGCCCGCCGCAGGCCGCTCTTGTGGAGGCTTGCCTCAAAGGAGACGAAGCGGCCGCTTTGATTATTGCGCGCCAGGTTTGGGACGAAGCCAATGCCGGCGGCGGCGCAGTCGAAGGCGGCCTCGCGCTCTACGGCAACGCCAAGTATGCACTCAACCGCTGGTGCCGCACCCACGCCGCGACAACCGAATGGGCCGGCGCAGGCATTCTCGTGAATATGGTGCCGCTCGGTTTCTACGATACGCCCGCGGCGGCCTATATTCTGCAAAACAAGGAAGCGCGCGCCGCAATGGGTGCGGGCGTCCCGCTTACAGGCAGCTTCCCCGGCCGCCCGGAAGAAGCGGCCAAGCTCCTTGCCTTCCTCATCAGTCCCGACAACACGCAGTTGACCGGCCAGATCCTCTACGCGGACGGCGGCTACGAGGCAAAAGCCCGCGGAGAATTCCTGTGACCGACATCCCGCCCACCGCCACCGGCGTTGCACCGATCGAACCGAAAGACGGCGGCTACAGCGCGGTGCGCACGTTCTTTTCCATCTCGATCAGCATCGTGATCAACGCGGTGCTGCCCTATCTGATCTATCGCTGGCTCGAGCCACGCTTTCCGGCGGGCAGCCTGATACCGCTGCTTGCCTCGACGGTGTTCCCGCTTCTCGCGTTGCTGGTCAGCTTTCTGCGCCGCCGCGCCGACATCATCGCAATCATCTCGCTGGTCGAAATCACGATCAGCATTGTGGTCACGCTCGTCGCCTCGAACATCGAATACGCGCTGATCGCCCGCGCCCTGCAAGGCACGCTGACCGGCGTCTTCTTCCTCATCACGATCCTGATCGGCCGCCCGCTACTCTACTACGTGGCGCGTCAGTTCATCGCCGCCGGTTCGCCCGCGGTGCTCGAAGGCTTCACCGCCGCCAACGCTCGCGACGGACTGCGTACCTTCAAGCGCCTCACCGCGCTATGGGGCCTCGGCACGATCCTCTCCAGCGTCGCCAATGTCTGGCTCGCGACGCATGTGAGCCCCGCGAACTACCTGCTCATCTCGCCAATCATCGGCGTCGGCAGCAACGTCGTGATGATCGCCGTAACGATCAGATATGCAAGTTCACGGCTCCGGCGCGTCATGGCGTCATAATCATCTTCAGTGCGCCCTCCGTCTTTTTGTCGGTCAGCTCATAGGCGTGCGCGCCTTCGCTCAGCGACAGGCGGTGCGAGATGAACTTGTGCGGATTGAGCCGCCCGGCGCGGATCAGCGGGATCAGCTCCGGCCAATGGATCTGCACCGAACACAGCGCAATGCGGAACGTCAGGCTCTTCATGAACGCGAGGCCCATCGGGAAGCGGAAATCCATGTTGGTATTCACGCCGATCGCCGACACCGTGCCCGCGCGCCCCGCCAGGGTCAGCCCCAGCTGAATTGTCGGATCGCTGCCCACCGCCTCAACCACGCAATCGACCATGCGTCCGCCGGTCGCCTCCGTGATCGCGGCCACCGCGTCCTTCGCATCCAGCGCCACCGCGCCCAGCGCCTTCGCCTGCTCGCGCCGCCCTGCGACGAGGTCGATGGCGAACACCTTCGAGGCGCCCAGCACGCCGGCGATCTCCACCGCCATCAGCCCGATTGGCCCGAGCCCGATCACCGCCACCGTCTTGCCCGGCCCGATGTCGGCGTTGAGACAGCCGAGATACGCCGTCGGCAGATTGTCGGTCAGCATCAGCGCCTGATCGGCGGTCAGGCCATCCGGAATCGGCTGCGCATTGAAGTCCGCCATCGGCACGCGGATCGCTTCCGCCTGACAACCCTGCAGGTTCGAACTCAACCCATAACACTGCGCCCCGCCGTTCAGACACTTCGCGATATTGCCGGACAGGCAGTTGAGACAGCGGCCGCATCCCACCGCCGCCGACAGCATCACCTTCTCGCCGACCTTCAGCCGCCGCACATCCTTGCCGGCCTCGACGATCTCGCCGATCGCCTCATGCCCCACGCAATAGCCGGTGTCCTGGCTGAACGGCTGCCCGTGATAGATGTGCAGATCGCTGCCACAGATCGCGCACGCCTCCATCTTCACGATGGCGTCGGTCGCGCTGGCCAGCACCGGATCGGCGGTCTCGCCATATTCGATGCGGCGCGGTCCTTGGTAGCAAAGGGCTTTCATCTCTGTCTCTCACAGTTCGAAGAATAAGGGAGTAGAGTGAGTGTGAAGGGTAAAGGCCATGCTCGTCCATCCCACCGGCAAGTTCGACAACGCGTCCGCGAACAACAGGCACATCGACGTGCATCCGCTCGCCTCCGCGATGGGGGCGGAGATTCGCGGCGTGAATCTCGCGCGCCTCACCGACGAACAGTTCGCGGAAATTCGCGCCGCCCTCTTCCGCCACAAGATGATCTATTTCCGCGATCAGCAGATCACGCACGCCGATCAGGAATCCTTCTCGCTCCGCTTCGGCCGCTTTGCCGAGGACGCCTACACCAAGGGCGTGCCCGGCCATCCGGCGGTGCAGCCGCTGATCAAGGAGAAAGACAAAAAGATCGGCATGGTGTTCGGCGCCGGCTGGCACACCGACAGCGCCTTCCTGCCCGAACCGCCGGCGATCAGCATGCTCTACAGCATCGAAGTCCCGCCCTATGGCGGCGATACCATCTGGGCCAACAGCGCCCTCGCCTACGCCTCGCTCAGCGACACGATGAAAACAATGCTGGCGCCGCTGAAGGTGCACATGTCGATGGCCAACGTCCTCGCCACCGCACAAAAGTATCAGGCGCCGGACGAGACCCCGCTCGGCCGCGTCGCCGCGACGAAGGCTCTGCCGCAGCTGCCCGACGATATGGCGCGCAAGGTGAAGGGCTCATTCCATCCGCTGGTGCGCACCCATCCGGTGAGCGGCGAGAAGTCACTCTATGTCGATGAGACCTACGCCGTCGGCATCGAAGGCATGACCGAAGCCGAGTCCGCCCCGCTCCTCAAATTCCTCGTCGAGCACATCACCCAACCCGCCTTCACCTGCCGCCTGCGCTGGGAGCCGCACACCTACGTCTGCTGGGACAACCGCATCTGCGTCCACCAGGCCTTCAACGACTACGACAGCTTCAGGCGCGAACTCTACCGCACGACAATTGCGGGCGAGGCGCCAGCCTAATCCACCCCTCCACGAGCGAAGCGAGCTGGAGGGGTCGAGCGGAGCGAGGGGGAGGACCTTACGCGGCTACGCCGCGTTTGTCGGACCGCTCCGCACAACGGTCACCGACAGAGAAGAAGCAGTCTCCCCACAGCTGCGCTTCATGGGGGGTGACTACGTCCCGCACGCGTGTTCGAAATACTTGACGCCCTCATCGGCGCGGATTTCGCTGCGCGCCACCGGACTTCCCGTGTCTCGAGTCGTTCGCATGCCCGACAGATACAGCGTGGTGGACTCGCCCGTCGTCATCGTCTGATTTGCGCAATTGTAAGTGCGCGTGATGACGTAGCCCCAGTTCGGCGGTATGCCGAAATCCTTGTCCTCGTACACTTCATCGAAGATCTCTGCGGTATGGAACGTCTTGTCCGGCGAGTTGTCCCGGGTGTCCTCGGGGCTGATGTAGTAGGTGACTCCGTCCTTTTGCTTGACCACGGTCCACTGGCGAATGCCGGCCACGATTTGATCGACAGACATATCCGCAGCTTCCGCAGCCGAGCACAAAAGAATCCCGGCAATTGCCGCCACGATGAAACGCATCTTCGGCTCCCCTATCGGTCTGATCGCCAAACTACCAGTGAAAACCCCAACCGCAATTGCAGCGCATGATAGGACAGCGCGCTGATCGCCCGTGGAGGCAACGTGATCGAAACACCCCGTCTTCTCCTGCGCAGTTGGCAACCCGGCGACGGCGATGCTTTCGCGGCGATGAATGCGCATCCCGAAGTGATGGCCGATCTCGGCGGGCCGCTCGACCGCGCAACGAGCGATGCGAAGCTCGCGCGCTTTACGAAATCGTTCGCCGATCGCGGCCTCACGCGCTGGCTGATCGAAGACCGCGCGACCGGCAGGTATCTCGGCTACTGCGGC
The DNA here is from genome assembly GCA_036263395.1 of Rhizomicrobium sp. Taxonomy (GTDB): domain Bacteria; phylum Pseudomonadota; class Alphaproteobacteria; order Micropepsales; family Micropepsaceae; genus Rhizomicrobium. The sequence goes on from DATAHD010000524.1 coordinate 15,171, forward strand.
CTCGCCTGGCACGACACGCACGCGCTCGGTCCGCACCACGACATCGGCTGGCGGCTCACACGCGATGCATGGGGCAAAGGCTATGCGTTCGAGGCGGCAACGGCCGCCCTCGCCGACGCCTTCACCCGCGCTGGCATCAACGAAGTCTTCGCCTACACCGCGCCGGACAACCTGCGCTCCCAGGCCGTCATGGCCCGCCTCGGCCTCGAACGCCTCTCTGACCGCGACTTCATCTGGCCGGAAGGCGAAGGCGCCTGGCACGGCCTCGTCTGGGTCGCCCGCACGAACCTGCCAGCAATGTAGAACATACACATTATATGTTCCTTTTATGTTCTTATAAGGTACACATAAATTGGCGGTCGGCAATGGTGCCGCCCGCGTGCGGAGCATTGGTTTGATGGGTGGTCTGGGGAGTGTACGGCGGGAGGTGGCTCGCAAATTTTCCAAACGAATACCCCGAAATTCCCGGGGAACCCTTTTGGCCTATTTCCGCGAAATTGAGGTTCGAATGCACATTTTCGAAATACGGCAGAGAAAACAGAGGCTTATCCCGAAAGCCCGTTCGCGCAGCAAGAGGGACCCCGCGGCCCGGGCAGATCGCTCCCTCCCTCCCCTGGCAAGGCACTGTGAGGTTCGAATGGTGATGCTAGAAGGGAGAGGGGTGCTCGAAATCGCGAATTCAATTCCGCAATTATCTTGCGCAAACTCGCGCGCGTTTACGCCGCTAGTGTCCGCAAATACCGTTCGCTATAGACAGTCCCGCACAAGATGACGGCCCAGTCAGGGAGAAGACAATGGACCTGAATTTCTCGCCCGAAGACGAAGCGTTCCGCAAAGAGGTACGCGCGTTCATTGCCGAGGCGAAAGACAAACTGCCGAAGGATCTGGGCGCCGCCGAAGGCGCGACCCGCTCCAAGGAAGATTACCTCGCGTGGCACAAGCTGCTCTACAAGCGCGGCTGGGTCGCCCCCCTGTGGCCGAAGCAGTACGGCGGCACGGGCTGGAACGTAACGCAGCGCTACATCTTCAACGAAGAGACCGCTGCCGCCGACATGCCGACCACCCTGCCGTTCGGCCTCTCCATGGTCGCGCCGGTGATATTCAACTACGGCAACGAAGAGCAGAAGGCGCACTACCTGCCGCGCATCCTCTCGGGCGAAGACTGGTGGTGTCAGGGTTACAGCGAGCCGGGCGCTGGTTCGGACCTTGCGAACCTGCGCACCCGCGCGGTGCGCGAAGGCGACCACTACATCGTCAACGGCCAGAAGACCTGGACCACGCTCGCGCAGTTCGCGGACATGATCTTCTGCCTCGTGCGCACCAATCCCGATGTGAAGCCGCAGGAAGGCATCACCTTCCTCCTCATCCCGATGAACACGCCCGGCATCACCGTGCGCCCGATCATCGTGCTCGACGGCGCGCATGAGGTGAACGACGTCTTCTTCGACAACGTGAAAGTGCCGGTCGAAAACCGCGTCGGCGAGGAGAACAAGGGCTGGACCTATGCCAAGTTCCTGCTCGTCAACGAACGCTCCGGCATCGCCGGTGTCGCCCGCTCCAAGCGCGCGACGGAGCGTCTGAAAGAGATCGCCTCGAAAGAGCTGGTCGACGGCAAGCCGCTGCTCAGCACCGATGAGTTCGCCCGCAAGATCGCCGAACTGGAGATCGAACTCACAGCTCTCGAATACACCGAGCTGCGCACCCTGGCGCAGGAGTCCAAGGGCCACATGGCCGGCCCGGAAAGCTCGATCCTCAAGATCCGCGGCACCGAGATCCAGCAGCGCATCACGGAGCTGACGGTCGAAGCGATTGGCTACTACGCGATGGCGGATCAGCACGCGATGGGCGACAACGAATATCCCGTCGGTCCCGACTATGCCGTTGGGGAAGCCGGACATTATTTCAACATGCGCAAGACATCGATCTATGGCGGATCGAACGAGATTCAGCGCAACATCATCGCCAAGGCAGTTCTCGGTCTCTAAGGGGCAACACCAATGGATTTCTCGTTCACAGAAGAGCAGACACTGCTCCGCAACTCCGTCTCCAAGTACCTCGCCGACAACTACGCGTTCGATGCGTGGCGCAAGTTCACGCGCACCGACACGGGGCGCGATGCCAAGCACTGGCAGCAGTTCGCCGAGCTCGGCCTCTTTGCCGTCACCCTGCCGGAAGATCATGGCGGCCTTGGCGGCGGCGCCGTCGAGACGATGATCATCGCCGAAGAGTTCGGCAAAGCGCTGGTCGTTGAGCCGTACGTCCCGACCGTTGTCGTCGGTGGCGGCCTGCTCAAATACGCCGGCAGCGATGCACAGAAAGAAGAGTGGCTGCCGAAGATCGCGGCCGGTGAGACGATGATGTCGTTCGCCTTCGCCGAAGCGCAGGGCCGCTACAACCTCGCCGACCTCAAGACCACGGCGAAGAAGAACGGCGCACACTATGTGCTGAACGGCCAGAAGGCCGTCGCCATTGCGGCGCCGTGGGCCGACACGCTGATCGTCACCGCGCGCACCGCCGGCAGCCAGCGCGATGAGATGGGCATCTCGGTGTTCCTCGTCGACAAGAAGTCGAAGGGCATCACCACCCGCGACTACCCGATCTGGGACGGCGCGCGCGCCAGCGAAGTGTCGTTCGAAAACGTCGAAGTCCCCGCCGACCGTCTGATCGGTCAGCCGGACAACGGCCTCATCGTCCTCGAACGCGTGGTCGACGAAGCCATCGCCGCGACCTGCTCCGACGCCACCGGCGCCATGAAGGTACTGGTCGACGCGACGGTCGAGTACTCCAAGCAGCGCAAGCAGTTCGGCGTTCCGATCGGCAAGTTCCAGGTGCTGCAGCATCGCATGGTCGACATGTTCGTGAACTACGAGCAGTCGGTCTCCATCACCTTGATGGTCACGCTGAAGCTCGATGAGAGCGACGCGGAGCGCAAGAAGGCGGCGTCCGCTGCCAAGGCGCAGATCGGCAAGGCCGGCCGTTTCGTCGGTCAAGGCGCGGTGCAGATCCACGGCGGCATGGGCATGACGGACGAACTCAACGTCGGTCACTACTTCAAACGCCTGACGATGGCCGACACGCTC
>DATAHD010000525.1:0-13056 GCA_036263395.1 Rhizomicrobium sp.
AATCCCCTGCCCGCCTTTCACTGCTTCGGCCTGACGGTTGGTTCGTTGATGCCGCTGCTGCTGGGGCTGAAGGTGGTGTGTCATCCGACACCTCTGGCGCCGAAGGAGATCGTGTCGCGCATCAAGAAGCATGCGGCGACCATTCTGGTGTCGACCGATACGTTCATCACGCAGTACGCGCGCGTCGGCGAGCCGGGCGATCTGTCGTCGCTGCGGCTGACCGTATGCGGCGCCGAGCGGCTGCGCGATGAGACGCGTGCGTTCTTGCGCAAGAAGCATGGCATCGAGTTGCTGGAAGGCTATGGCGTGACCGAGGCATCGCCGGTGATCGCGGCGAACAAGCCGGATGCCAACCGGCCGGGCACCGTGGGCGTGCTGATGGCCGACATGAAGATGCGGCTCGACCCGGTCGAGGGCATTCCGAATGCCGGGCGCCTGGTCGTGAGCGGGCCGAACATTATGCTCGGCTATCTGAAACCGGATGCGCCAGGCGTGATCGTGCCGCCGAAGGATGGCTGGCACGACACGGGCGATGTGGTGAGCGTTGATGAGGATGGCTACATCGCGATCAAGGGACGCCTGAAGCGGTTCGCCAAGATCGGCGGCGAGTCTGTTTCGCTCGCCGTTGTGGAGAGCATTGCCTCCGCATTGTGGCCGGAACAGAGCCACGCGGCCGTGACGGTGCCGGACGGACGCAAGGGCGAGCAGATTGTGCTGGTCACGACCAACCCCGCGGCGAACCGGCACGATCTCGTCGGCTGGGCGCACAATCACGGTGTGTCCGAGCTGGCTATACCGCGGCGGATCATCGTGGTGGAAGACATCCCGGTGCTCGGCACGGGCAAAACCGACTATGTCAGCGTCGAAAAGACTGTGAAGAGCCAGACGGAAGCGGCTGCGGCACCGGCGGCAGTCTGACCGTCACACGGCTGTCGCCTGCGATTTTCATTCTTCGATTTATTTCGCGAGAGACAAATGACCATCGACAGACGCGGGGCGTTGTCCCTGCTCGCCCTCACCACAGCCGCGCCGCTATCCGCCGCCGCGAAAACCGTTAAAGCGGCGGCGCCCGGGATAGATGTTTCGTTCAACCACGGCGTGGCGAGCGGCGATCCGCTGCAGAACCGCGTGATCATCTGGACGCGGGTCACACCGAAAGACCCGCAGGCGCCGGTCGATATGCGCTGGCAGGTGGCGGAGGACGCTGCGTTTCAGCGCATCGCGGCATCCGGCAAGTGGCAGGCCGGCATCTGGCGCGATCATACGGTGAAGGTCGATGTCGACGGGCTGAAGCCGGGGACGGAGTATTTTTATCGCTTTCTCGCCGGCAAAACGGTTTCGCCCGTCGGGCGCACCAAGACGCTGCCGCAAGGTGCGACGACGGATATCGTGCTCGCGTTCGTGAACTGCTCGCTGTATCCGGCGGGGTATTTCAACGCGTACGATCATCTCGCGAAGCTCGATCGCATCGATGCGATCGTTGAGCTTGGCGACTACTATTACGAGTACGGCGGGCCGGGGAGCTACGGTTACGACACCGGCAAGGCGATGGGGCGCGTGGTCGAGCCGCAGCGCAACATCATCACCGTCGACGACTACCGCACGCGCCATGCGCAATACAAAACCGATCCCGATCTGCAGGCGGCACATGCGCGCGCGCCATGGATCTGCGTGTGGGACGATCACGAGACGGCGAACGACTCGTGGAACGGCGGCGCGGAGCATCACGATCCCAAAACCGAAGGACCATGGATCGCGCGCGAGCAGGCGGCGATGCAGGCCTATTACGAGTGGATGCCGATCCGCGAACCGGCGCCCGGTCGTGCGTTTGAAGCGATCAACCGCTCATTCCAGTTCGGCGATCTCGCCTCGCTGATCATGGTGGAGACGCGCCTAGTCGGCCGCACCAAGCAGCTGTCCTATGCGCGGCCCGAAGAGATTCCGATGGCAGTGTATTCGCGTGAGGACGCGGCGCGAAAGCCGATCACCGATCCGAAGATCGTGTCTGCCGTGATGGCTGCCGTGAAAGCTGGTCAGGAGCCGGAAGAGCCCTATTTCACGGCACCGGACGTACCGGCGTTGATGGCGCTGCTCAACGAGCCGGACCGCCAGATGCTTGGCGCGCGGCAGGAAGAATGGCTGAAGCTGGAGATTGCGCAATCGGTCGCGCAGGGGCGGCCGTGGCAGATCCTCGGCAACCAGGTGGTGATGGGCCGCTGCAACGCGCCGGATATCGTCAAAGAGATTGGCATAGAGAAAGCCAAGGCGCTGGTGGCCGCAGCACCGGAAGCGGTGCGGCCGCGCGTGAAGCGCTATCTCGACTATTTCGGATTGGAGATGCCGTACGACCTCGACGGTTGGGACGGTTATCCGGCGGCGCGCGAGCGGTTGTTCGATGCGATCAAGCTGTCGAACGCGAACACGGTCGTGGTGTCTGGCGACAGCCATTCGTTCTGGGTCAACGAGCTGTTCGATGCGCCGGGCACAACGCGCGTAGCGGCGGAATTCGGCACCGGTTCGGTGACCAGCCCGTCGCTCGGCGAGTCGTTTCGCTCGGTCGACATGGGCAAGCTGTTTGCCGATCAGAACAAGGAAGTGCTGTTCAACGAACAACTGCGCCACGGCTATGTGAAGCTGACGGTGACCAAGGACAGCGTCACCGGCGAGTTGGTCAGCACCGAGATCACGAAGAAGCCGTACGCGGCGGAGACGTTCTCGACCTGGCGCGTGAGACCCGGCGATGGCCCTGGCGTCGGAGCGATTTCCAAGGTTTAGAGCACCCGAAAACGCACAATTTCCGGCCAAAAAGACCGGTTCGCAGGCGCGATATTGACAATCACTCGCAACTCACCAAATATGAGAACCACTCTCACTTGGGCGTGCCTTGGATGATCGTCTGCGTCTGCAATAGGTTGAATGAAGCGAAGATTCGCTCTGCAATCGCGTGCGGACCGTCGTGTTCGGATGAAGTTTATGCCCTGTGCGGCGTCAGAAAGAATTGTGGCCGATGCCAAGAAACAATCGCCGAAATGATGGCTCAAGAAGCGGACAAGCGGGTTCTGGTCGCGGCGGAGTAACGCCCCCTGCCCCCGGTCCCGAGCCGCATGCGTCCATGCGCGGCGATCCGGAAGTGGTCCGCCACCTTAACGTCATCCTCAAAAACGAACTGACGGCGATCAACCAGTACTTCCTGCATTCGCGGATTCTGGCCGATTGGGGCCTCTCGATCCTGGCGAAGAAGGAATACGAAGAGTCCATCGACGAGATGAAGCATGCGGATCAACTGATCCAGCGCGTGCTTTTTCTCGGCGGCCTGCCGAACCTGCAGGATCTGGGCAAGCTGATGATCGGCGAGAATATCGAAGAGCTGATCCGCTGCGACCTCAAGCTGGAGCAGATCGCGCATCCGGACCTGAAAGCCGCCATCGCGCATGCCGAGAGCGTGCGGGACTATGTCAGCCGCGAGTTGTTCGTGCACATCCTCGAGAACGAAGAAGAGCACATCGACTGGCTGCAGACCCAGCTCCGCCTGATCGAGCAGATGGGCGTGCAGAACTTCGTGCAGCTGCAGACCAAGCCGAACGAGACAGGCGCGTCGTCTTAAACCCTCACAGTTTCGATAGTCTCTGCCGCGCGCGCGGTGCCGTCTTCTGCGCGCACACGCTCGCCGAGGTCCGATGCGCGCTGGCGCATTGCGTTGTCGCTCAAGGCGATGTTTAGCGTAGACGTAAGCTTGTCAGTTGTGAGCTTCTTGTGCGGCACCGAGGCGGGTGCGACGCCGCGTTTGCGCAGTTGATCGGCCCAGAAGAATTGGTCGGAGATGAATGGCACGACGACTTGCGGCTTGCCGGCGCGCGATGCGGCACCTGTGGTGCCGGCGCCGCCGTGATGGACGATGGCCGCCATCTTCGGAAACAGCCAGTCGTGCGGAACGGCATCGATGGCGAACACGGTGTCGGGCAGATTTGACGGACGCAGGCCACCCCAACCGGCGCTGATGACGGCGCGGAACTTGGTTCTGTCGATCGCCTCCAGAACAGCAGCAACCGTGGCGGCTGGGTCTTTCATGATCATGCTGCCGAACCCGATATAAATCGGTGCAGGACCAGCTTTGATGAAGCGCGCCAGCGCGTCGGGCGGCGTCCAATCTGTTGGCCGGTCGAGAAACCAGAAGCCGGTGACATCCAGGTTCGATGGCCACTCCGGCGATCGCGGCACCAGCGCTTCGCTGTAGGCCATCAAATGCCGGTCGTTCGGGCTTTGCCGTGCACCCATGGGATTGCGCCAGGGCGGACGCGGTAACTCGAGTATCTGATGCATCAGTTTCGAAAGCGGGCGCGTGCCGAGCCACATGCCGTTGAAGGCGAGCCGCGTGCTCGCGCGGTTCATCCAGCGCGGCCAACGCGGCGGCGGAAACATGGGGAACGGATAATCGCCGGTGGGTTCGACGGGCTGCATCCAGGCATGGACACACGGAATACGCAGGCTCTGCCCGAGCACGGTGCCGAAGTAATCCATCAGCCCCGTCGAAACGATGACATCGGAGCCGGCGCAGTAATCGCGCGCCAGCGGCGTCGTTTCGGCGGTGTAGCGCTTGGCCAGATCCATGAACCAGCGCACAAAACCGAGCGGATTGCCGCCGGATGCGAAGAAGGTCTTGCTCCCGTCGCTGTCCAGTTCTTTGCGCAGATCGCCCGGCAAGGTCTTGAAGACAACATCACTGCCGGCGACCAGCGATTCGAACTCGCTATGCGCGAGAAGACGCACTTCATGGCCACGCGACGCAAGGCGCAGCGCGAGCGCCGCAGGCGGCTGGACATCGCCGCGCGTGCCGGCGGCGAGAATGCTGACGATCATGGCGCGCCCCTTCGCGGACCGCCGTGTGTTTAGAACTCGGCTTCGAGTTCTTCCAGCGCTTCCGGCTCGGCCTTCGCCGCTTCGACCCACTCGATCATCTCGGGCAGCGCCATGATGGTCTCGCAGTAGTCGCTGCACACGCGATCGAGCTTCACATTGTAGGTGAGGAAGCGCGTCACGACCGGGGCGTACATCGCATCGGCGAGTGTCGGTGCGTCGCCGAAGAGATACGGACCGTCATAGGTCTTCAGGCATTCGCGCCAGATTTCGATGATGCGATCGATATCAGCCTGTGCCCCGGCGAAGACTTTGAACTTCGGGAAATGCGATTTCAGGTTCATCGGCAGCGCCGACCGCAGGTTCGCGAAGCCGGAGTGCATTTCGGCCGAGACGGCGCGGCAGTGTGTGCGCGCCTCCAGGCTCTTGGGCAGGAGGCCCGCGGCCGGGAAGACCTCGTTCAGATACTCAGCGATCGCGAGCGTGTCCCAGACCTTGATTTTCCCATGCTTCAGCGCCGGGACCAGGAACGAGGGCGACAGGAGCAGGAGCTCCGCCCGGGCCGACGGGTCGTCTGCCGGCAGCAGCTCCTCCTCAAAGTCCAGGCCAGCCATGCGGCAAATCATCCAGCCGCGCAGGCACCAGGACGAATAATTCTTGCTGGATAAGGTCAGTACCGCTTTGGACATGCAACGGACTCCCATCTGGATCGTTAAATTATTTCGCACTGCAGCATAAAATGCACTAGCCTTTAAGCGGTCGTCGGGCAAAATTTCGTCTGACTCGTCGCAAGTGCGAGATGTTTTGGGGGCAGATGCTCTACGCGGCATACCAGGCGCAGGCTGATTTGCTGGCGCCCTTTCAGGCCTTCGCGGACCTGACCAGTACGGCGCTTCGCGGCTCATGCGGCGGGCCCATGGTGAACCCGTTCTTCCGCCGTGTTGCGGCCGGAGCGGAGCTGTTTTCCCGTGCCCACCTGACCCATACGCGGCCGCCGTTCGGCATCGACTTCGTGCATGTGGGCGACGAGCAGGTCGATATCCTTGAGGACATCGCGCTCGACACCCCGTTCGGCGCCCTGCTCCACTTCAAGAAAGCCAAAGATTTCGAGCAGCCGAAGGTCATCCTGTTCGCGCCGATGGCGGGTCACTTCCCGACTCTGTTGCGCAACACGATCAAGACCTTGCTGCCGGACCATGACGTCTATCTGACGGATTGGCACAACGCGCGTGACGTGCCGCTGTCGGCGGGCGCGTTCGGGTTCGAGGATTACGTCGCCCACTCGATCAAGTTCATCGAATTCCTGGGGCCGGGTGCGCATGTGATGGCGGTGTGCCAGCCGTGCGCCGCGGTGCTCGTCGCGATCTCGGTGATGGCGGAGACGAACAATCCCTGTCAGCCGCGCAGCATGACGTTGATGGCAGGGCCGGTGGACACGCGCATCAGTCCTACCAAAGTGAATGAACTTGCTACCACCAACTCCTTGCAATGGTTCGAAAAGAACCTGATCGATGTGGTGCCGGTGAAGTTCGCAGGCCGCTATCGCAAGGTCTATCCGGGCTTCCTGCAGCTGGCCGCATTCATGTCGATGAACCTGCCGCGGCATGTGCGGGCACACCTCGACCTCTTCACGCAAATTGTGAAGTTCGAGGACGATAAGGCTGAAGCAACACGCGATTTCTACGATGAGTACTTCGCGGTGTTCGATATGCCAGCGGAGTTTTACCTCCAGACGGTGGACCGCGTGTTCCAGCGGCACCTGCTGCCGCGCGGGTTGATGGAGTATCAGGGCCGCAAGGTGAACCCGGCGGCGATCCGCAAGACGGGCTTGCTGACGGTTGAGGGCGAGCGCGACGACATCTGCGCCGTGGGCCAGACCATGGCGGCGCACGACCTCTGCAGCGCGATCAAGCCGTTCCGCAAGAAGCACCACCTGCAGGCGGGTGTGGGCCACTATGGCGTGTTCTCCGGGACCCGTTGGCAGCGCGAAATCTACCCGCAGGTTCAGGCGTTTATCGCCGCAAATAGCTAGTGGAAACATTCTGGTTGTAAGGGGCAGTTTAACCCCGCCGCTTTAGGCTCGCCGCCTTCGATCTTCAGGCCGGCGGCATGACCTCACTCGACATCTCGGCATCGGCCTCGCCCACCCAGCGCTCCGTGGGCGCGGTCGCGACATTCGCGGCGACGGTGTTCCTGTCCGCGGCCCTGCTCTTCTGCATCGAGCCGATGTTTTCGAAGATGGTGCTGCCACAGCTCGGCGGCTCGTCGGCTGTCTGGTCGATCGCGATGGTCGTGTTCCAGGGGCTGATGCTGGGTGGGTATTTGTATGCGCATCTGCTGACGCGGTTCTTCAAGCCCGGTGTGGCGGCGCTGATCCATGTCACCCTGATGGGCCTCGGGACGCTGTCGTTGCCGATTGCGATTTCGGCCGCGTTCCAGACGCCGCCGGAGCATGGCGTGTCGCTTTGGGTGATCGGGCTGTTTTTGGTTTCCATCGGCCTGCCCTGCTTCGGGCTGTCGGCGAACGCGCCGCTGCTGCAGGCGTGGTACGCCGCGACGCGGTTCGAGGGGGCATCCAATCCGTACTTCCTCTATCGCGCCTCAAATGCGGGATCGTTTCTGGTCCTGCTCGCCTATCCGTTTCTGATCGAGCCCGCGTTTGGGCTGTCGCAGCAATCGCAAGGTTGGAGCTTTGGTTACGTCGTACTGATGGCCGGGATTGCGGTCAGCGGAGCCCACGCGTTGTTGAACCCCGGTGTGGCCAGCGTGGCCGCGCATGAGGTGGAAGCGCGCAGCACGAAGACGCATCCGCTGCGCTGGGTGGCGCTCGGCTTTGTGCCGTCGGGATTGCTGGTGGCGGTGACAGCGCATATCGCGACCGACGTGGCGTCAGCGCCGTTCCTGTGGATCGTGCCGCTGGCGCTGTATCTGCTGACATTCGTCATCGCGTTCAGCGACAAGCCGATCTTGCCGCTGAAGGTGTTGCTTGCAGTGCAGCCGATCACCGTCGCGGCACTCATCGTGTTGTTCCTGTGGGCCGGCAAGGTGAGCTGGGCGATCGCGCTGCCGTGTCACCTCATCGCGTTCTTTGTCGCGACTATGATCTGTCACACGCAGCTTTATCGCATGCGGCCGGCAGCTTCCGATCTGACGGCGTTTTATGCGTGGATGTCGCTCGGCGGCATGCTGGGCGGAATGTTCGCAGCCCTCGCGGCGCCGATGATGTTCTCCACGGTGCTGGAATATCCGCTGCTGGTGCTGGCGGCGTTGTTTGTCCGGCCGGAGGTGTTCGCCACACTGCGCCGTGACGGTTGGCGCGACGCGTTGTTCGTTGTGCCGGTGCTTGCTGCCTTCGCGCTGCCGTTCGCGTTTCTCGCACACGATGCGAAAGTGCCCTACTTCGCGATCGCGGTGATGGCGCTGGCCGGGTTTGTTGCGATTCAGGGCAGCAAACCGGCCCGCCTCATTCTGCTTGCGACGCCGTTGTTGCTGCTCACCAACCTGTTCGATCCGACCCAAAGCATCGTGGATCGCGCCCGCTCGTTCTATGGCGCGTACAAGGTGGTGGACGTCGCGAACGGACGCTTCCGCATCTTCTTCCACGGCACGACCGCACATGGCGCAGAGATGCTGCGCGACGCGAAGGGGCATGCTGTTTCGGGTAAGCCTGAGCCGCTCAGCTACTATTATCGCGGCGGCGCTTACAGCGAAGCGATGGACGCGGTGCGCGCGTTCGATCATGGGCATCTGACCCATGTCGCGCTGGTCGGCCTCGGTGTCGGAACGCTCTCGTGTTTCGCACAGCCCGGCGAGACCTGGACGCTCTACGAGCTCGATCCGATGGTCGTGCAGATTGCGCAGGATCGCTCGTTGTTCCGCTCGATGGCGACATGCGCAACGAACGCGCCGGTCGTTCTGGGCGACGGTCGCTTGACATTGCACAACGCAAGGCCGGGCCTCGACCTGCTGATCCTGGACGTGTTCTCGTCAGACTCCGTGCCGACGCATCTGCTGACGCGCGAGGCGTTTGCGCTCTATCGCGAGAAGCTCGGCCCGCATGGCGTGATCGCGTTTAACATCTCGAACAAGAACATGCAGCTGGCCGACGTGGTCGCCGCTGCGGCCGCCGCCAACGGCATGGTGACGGCGGTGAAGACCGGCACCCGTCAAGTTGACACCGAGCACACCATGCACCTTCGGGCACAGATCGCGGTCGTCGCGCGATCAGAAGCCGATCTGACAGCCCTGCACCTCGACCCCGGTTGGCGGCAGGTGCAGCCCGGAACGCGGGTCTGGACGGATGACTACTCCAATGTCCTCGGCGCCATCCTTCGGAATTTCGGCCACTAGGCGCATCCGATCGCCTGGCCGGTCGCATCTTCTGCAGGTGGCTAATGACCGGCCTTCCCGCCCTTTTCGAGCCCTGTTTGCGACTTTTCCCAGATTTCAGCCTTTCCGGCCCGAATCCGGCGCCAATATATTGAGCAAGTATCGACTCGCTTTTATTTCTAACTTCCCTAGAGGGGACCCTTGCATAGTACGAACTCCATGCTAGATAGAGGTTCGTAATAGCTTGGGAGGCGGAAACCGTTTGCGTCGTGACTGAAGAAACCGACTACACGCGCAAATTCCGTAAGGAACTGATGGCCGGGCTTTCATCGCTCGTCCTGCTGGCCGTGCTCGCGCGCGCCGGGCGGGAAATGTATGGATACGAAATTGCCAAGGCCGTGAAGGCCGAAGGCGAAGGCGGACTGATCTTCAAGCAGGGTGCCATCTATCCTGTGCTTCGGTCCCTGAACGCGCTGGGGCTGCTGGAGAGCCGGGTTGAGGCTTCCGCGTTCGGCCCCCCGCGCCGCTACTACAACATTACGGACGACGGACGCCGCGCCCTTTCCGACTGGCAGGGTGCGTGGCGCGACATGCGCGAATTCGTCGACGACGCGCTTACGGCCGGAGGGGCCGCGAATGAACAGCACCACGCCTCAGCCTGAAACGGTCAAAGCGTATCTCGACGCCCTGCGGGCGGCGCTGAAAGGCGCACCTGCCGGTCTGATTAGTGACGCGCTCAGCGACGCGGAAGAGCATCTCAATAACGAGATGGCCGCGCAGCCGGAGCTTTCGGAAAAACAGATTTTGGCGTCCGTGATCGATACTTACGGCACGCCGGAAGAAATCGCGGAGGAGTACCGCCACATGGAAACAACGATTTCTGGACCATTTCCAAAGTCCGAAGAACCACAACAGCAGCGCTACGGCTTCTTCAATGTCGTCAGCGACCCGCGCACTTACGGCGCATTGATGTATATGCTGCTGTCGCTCGCGACCGGCATTTTCTATTTCACCTGGGTGGTGACGGGGTTGGCGCTATCGCTGAGCTTTATGATCCTCATCATCGGCATTCCCTTTGCCATGCTCTTCGTCGCGTCGGTGCGCGTGCTTGCACATGTCGAGGGACGACTTGTCGAAGGATTGCTGGGTGTGCGCATGCCGCGCCGCCTGCCGCCGGCGACGTCTACGGATGAATCAATCTGGACCAAGGTAAAAGAAGCCATTACCGACGCGCGCACCTGGTCGTCGATGTTCTATCTCGCGCTGATGCTGCCGCTCGGCATCGTCTACTTCACGCTCGCCATAACGGGTGTCGTGTGCTCGCTCGGTGTTGCGGCAGTCTCTCTCTGGGTGCTCGTAACCGACAATGCCGATCATATCCAGGTCAGCGGATCGCCGTTCCTCGAGCATCTGTTCCACACGGCGCCGGGCCTGCTGCTCCTCGCAGTGGTTGGGATGCTGCTGTTCTTCGTGGTGCTGCACCTCGCCCGCGGCGTTGGCTGGTTCCACGGCAAAGTCGCAGAGCTGCTTCTGGTTCGCCTCTAACCCCTTTCAGAGACGTCCGGCATGCGCCGCGATCCCCCCAAGGATCGCGGCGTTTGCTTTTAGAGCGATGCGTTAATGGCGCGCGGAAACGAGGCGCGTTTTCAGATTCAGCAGATCAGCCAGAACGACCTCGAGTTTCGCGCGCTGCTCATCACTGAGAGCTGCGTCTGCTTCGGGTTCAACGATTGTTTTTTCGACGGCCGTTTCGGCAAGTGGGGCGACGACGTCGAAAAGCGACAACTCTTCGACGGACGAGGCATCTTCTGCTTCGACCGTGGTTGCTTCGCTCGTGAACTCCGTCGCCTCTGCGAGTGGCTTGGCTTCGATCAGCGGCTTCGCAAAGATGTCTTCGCTTTCCGGCTCGCCAAAGACTTCGTGATGCGCACGCTCGACCAGCGCGATCGCCGCGCGGGCGTGGGTGGGTTCTTCGACTGCCTCGGCTGCAATCGCGTCGGCGATCTCGTCCGTCTCCGGCACATCCGAAGACATTTCCACCTTTTCGCGGAACGCCTCGGTAACGACGACGAGATTCGCGCGGGCCTCGCCGCGACCGATCTCGGTCACGAAACGCGAGCCCTTGTCGCGCAGGATTTTCTGCACGCCGCGGATCGTATAGCCGTCGGAGTAGAGCAACGAGCGGATGCCACGGAGAAGATCGACATCTTCCGGGCGATAGTAGCGCCGGCCGCCGGCACGCTTCACCGGGCGGATTTGCGAGAAGCGGCCTTCCCAGAAACGCAGCACATGCTGCGGCACATCCAACGCCTCAGAGACCTCGCTGATCGTGCGGAAGGCCTCGGGCGATTTGGTGCGCGGCTGCGCTGCTGCAAGCATCAGTCTTCTTCTTGTCCGGGTTCGACGGCCTGACCGTTGATGGTCGCCTTCAGAACGTGGCTCGGGCGGAACACGAGAACCTTGCGCGGCTCGATCGGAACTTCGTCGCCAGTTTTCGGGTTGCGGCCCATACGCTGCTGCTTCTGGCGAACCGCAAAAGTTCCGAAAGACGACAGCTTAACCATCTCGCCACGTTCGAGCGCCGAGCACATCTCCTCGAGCATGTCCTCGACCATCTGTGCGGATTCGTTCCGCGACAGACCCACGGTCTGAAACACGGATTCGGTCAGGTCGGCTCTGGTCAACGTGTTGGCGCTCATCTTGCGACTCCCCCGAAAAGTCACACGACCGTAACGGCGTTGCCGATTATCCGTCAACATCAAAGGGATAGAGGCGGGGGCTAAAGTGCCTCCGACTCACCAGCGGACAAGCGCGGCGCCCCAGGTGAGACCGCCGCCCATGGCTTCCATGAGCACCAGATCGCCGGCTTTGATCCGGCCGTCTTCCACCGCCACTTCCAGGGCGAGCGGGACGGAGGCGGCGGAGGTGTTGCCGTGCTCCGCGACGGTCGAGATCACCCGGTCAGGGGAGATGCCCAGTTTGCGGGCTGTGCCGTCGAGGATGCGCTGGTTGGCCTGATGGGGGACGAACCAGTTGATGTCATGGACCGAGACGCCGGCATCCCGTGCCGAGTCCATGATCGCGGCCGCCATGTTGGTGACGGCGTGCTTGAAGACTTCCTTGCCCTGCATGCGCAGGTAACCGGTGGTGCCGGTGGTGGACGGACCACCGTCGACATAGAGCAGGTCGTGCAGGCGACCGTCGGAATAGAGCTTGGTGTTGAGCACGCCACGGTCGGCAATCGTGCCCTCGCCTTCGCGGGCCTGCAGCACGAGTGCGCCGGCGCCGTCACCGAACAGCACACAGGTGGTGCGATCGGTCCAGTCCATCAGGCGGGACATCGTCTCCGCACCGATGAGCAGCACAGTCTTCGCCTGCCCGGCCTTGATGAAATTGTCGGCGACCGCGAGGCCATAGATAAAGCCCGAGCACACCGCCTGCACATCGAACGCCGCGCCGTGCGTCATGCCGAGGCGCGACTGCACCTTGGTGGCGGCGGACGGGAATGTTTCGTCTGGCGTCGTGGTGGCGCAGACGATGAGATCGAGTTCGCCCGCATCCATGCCGGCGTCGAGCAGCGCGTTGCGTGCGGCGGCGACGGCGAGATCGGTGGTCGTCTCACCATCGCGCGCGAGATGGCGTCGGCGAATGCCGGTGCGCTCGCGAATCCAGTCATCGCTGGTGTCGATGCGCTTGGCGAGGTCGTCGTTGGTTACGACGTTGTCGGGAAGGAAAGAACCGCAGCCGACAACCTGCGAACGGATAATCGTCACGAGACGGCCGCTCCCACAGCGGCTGGACCAGCCAATGCGGACGCGATGCCCGCCCTGCCGGCCGCGATCCGCGGAATGACCCCTGCTCTTGCCATATCGA
>DATAHD010000526.1:0-1957 GCA_036263395.1 Rhizomicrobium sp.
CAGCGCGGCTTTTTCTTGAACTGCGGCAGTCATTGATCCTCCGTGGGCTTCGCGCTCCCGAAGCCCCTGATACGGTCCGACATCACGGTCCGGCTGATGCCGCGCAACCTAGCAGACAGGCGGGGCCGGCAAAACCCGGCAGGCGCCGCGCATACCGCTCCTGCAATAGGCGAAAGATAGGGATCGGAAGGCTGCCGCGGAAGACGTTTCGGTGCTGCCGGCGCACGCCTTTCCGCGCCTGATGTCAGCTAAAACCCACTGATTTCAGATAGTTATAGGATTGAATGATTTCGATCAGGCGGTCTTCGGTCGAGCGGTCGCCGCCATTGGCATCCGGGTGATGCCGCTTCACCAGTTCCTTGAACCGCGCCTTGACCTGGACAGGTGTGGCCGATCCATCCAGCCCGAGCGTATCCAGCGCCTTGCGCTCGGCATTGCGCACCGGGCGGGCGGCCTCGGCGCGCTGCTGCTGCTCGGCCTTCAGCCCTTCCGAGAACAGGCCAAATGGATCTCCATGTGTGCCGAAGGCGTGTGCGTCAGGGCGCATCTGGCTGTTGCCGGTGCCCATCTTCCAGGTCGGACGATGCCCGGTGAGCGCGTCTTTCTGGTAGGCCATCACCGCAGCGTCGTTCATCCCTTTGAAGAAATTGTAGGACTGGTTGTACTCGCGCACATGAGCGAGACAGAAACGCCAGTACTCGTTCTCATGGTCGCGGCCCTTGGGCGCCCGATGCGTGCCCTTTTCCTTGCAGCCATGCCAGTCGCAGCCGGGACCGCCCGTTTTCGGACGGCGGTCGGCAGTCGGCTTGACGCGGATACGATCGAAAAGAGGCGAGTCGAATTTCATGACCGAATACTATGCGCCCGCGGCGGCGACACCTTCAAGACTTGACAGATCGCGCCCCGGCGCGATTCCGCCGCAAAGCAAACATTGACCGGAACGCCGCCGTTGCCTAACCCGAACGGCATGCGCACCGCCGACATCATTTCGCAGAAGCTTGCCGATGCCTTCGCGCCTCAGAGCCTGAGGGTGGAGGACGAATCCCACCGCCACGAAGGCCATGCCGGGCACCGCCCCGGCGGCCAGACCCATTTCAGGGTCTATATCGTGTCGGAGGCCTTTAAAGGAAAGAGCCGGATCGAGCGCCACCGTATGGTCAACGGTCTTCTCGCGGCGGAACTGGCAGGCGGTGTCCACGCACTCGCCATCCACGCGGCCGCGCCGGGCGAAGGCGCCTGACGCGCCGTCATCCTGAGGTGCGAGCGAGCCTCGAAGGATGCGGCGCCGTCACCCTTCGAGGGCTGCTACGCGGCCACCCCAGGGTGACGGCAACTACTCCGCCGGCTTCGGCAGCGGCTGGATGCGCAGCGCGGTGATGCGGTTCCGTGCCTTGCGCAGCACCCTGAAGCGGAAACCGTGGAAGGTGAAGCTCTGGCCGACTTCCGGGATTGAGCGTGCTTCGTGGATGACGAGGCCGGCGATGGTGGTCGCCTCCTCGTCCGGCAGATTCCAGTCCATGACACGGTTCAAATCGCGGATCGGCACGGCGCCGTCGACATTGACCGAACCGTCAGGCTGCCGGCGCACCCCGGGCATCGTGACGTCATGCTCGTCGGTGATGTCGCCGACGATCTCTTCGAGAATGTCCTCGAGCGTGACAAGACCTTCGACCTCGCCGTATTCGTCGACGACGAGCGCGAACGGCGTCTTGCGCCGCCGGAACGCCTTGAGCTGCTCCGACACCGAACGCGTATCCGGCACGAACCATGGCGCGGTCAGCAACGCGCCGATATCGACCTTCGACGCCTCGCCATCGACCGCGTGCAGCGCGCGCAAGAGATCCTTCACATGCAGCACGCCGACGATGTTCTCGGGATTGCCGCGCCACAACGGCAGCCGCGTCACAGGCGACGCGATCACGGCGTTGATCAGATTTTCCGCCTTGTCGTCGGCGTC
>DATAHD010000527.1:0-12547 GCA_036263395.1 Rhizomicrobium sp.
CGGAGACGCGGAGACGCGGAGACGCGGAGGTTTTGCAGGTGCTCGCCGGATTGTGTCTGTCTTGGAGATGATGGCGGCGCGCCAGGTGCTTGAGTGCTGAGGGACTCCCCTCGGCATCTGCTCGGTGTCCTCCGCGCCTCCGCGTGAACCTAAAATGGGTCACCCGGATCACGCCGAAAGGGCGTGCCCGGGTGATGACGGTTGGTTGGGAGATGAGGTGAGAAGAGCGGTGCGCTTACTTCTCGCGCATGCCCTTCCGGAAGACGTCGGTGATTGGTTCGGTGAAATAGCTCATTGCGGTGCGGTCGCCGGTTTCCAGGGCGACTTCGACCGGGAGGCCTGGGAGAAGTTTGGCGTCGCTGAAGCCTCTGAGCGGGCCCTTGTCGACGGTGATGAGCACCGAGAAGTAGGGCTGGCCGGTGCGTTGGTCGGTCAGGCGGTCGGCGGAGATGGTGCGGACGACGCCGTTGAGGGTCGGCAGGCGGCGGCGCTGATAGGCGCTCATCGAGACGTGCGCGTCCATACCGATGTGGATGCTGTCGGCATCCTCCGGACGGACGCGGGCTTCGACCTCGAGTTCGTCCTTGAGCGGCACGATCTCCATGATCGTATCGCCGGGGCGCACGACGGCGCCCTTTGCATGCACGGCGAGGCCGACGACCTTGCCGGTGACGGGCGCGCGGATGGTCAGGCGGTTGAGCACGTCCTGCGCCGCGTGGATGCGGTCGAGCAGATCGAAGCGCTTGGTCTGCACATCGCGCAGATCCTTCACGACGTCACTCATGTACTGGTTCTTGACGTTCATCGCCTGCAGCTCGTTCTCGCCCGAGCTGAGCTGCACCTGAGCGATCTTCTCGACGAGCTGGCCCCGCTGGCCGGTGAGATCGGCGCTCTGACGCTGGAGCGCGAGAAAGCGCGGCAGCGTGGAGAGACCGCGGGCATAGAGCGTCTCGACGCTGGTGGTTTCCTTCTGAACCAGCATCATCTGCAGGTCGATCGACTCCTGCTCCTTCTTCAGGCCCGCAATCATCGAGTTGTTCTCGCTGTTGCGCTGGTTGAGGATATCGACCTGTTTGAGCAGCGTTTCGCGCCTGGTCTTGAAGGTGTTGGTCTCGCCCTTGATCGCCTCGGCGACCTTGGGATCGTTCTGGCGGGCGAGGAGATCGGCCGGGAAGGTGACGTGATCGTCGCCGTCACGCTCCGCGGTGAGGCGCGCTTCCTGCGCCATCATGGCGTCGCCCTCACCTTTCAGCAGCTGGAGGCTGGAGCGGGCCTGCGTGTCGTCGAGCTGGACCATGAGCTCGCCGGCGTGGACCGCGTCGCCTTCCTTGACGTTGACGCTGTTGATGATGCCGCCTTCGAGATGCTGGATCGTCTTGCGATGACTTTCGACGACGATGACGCCCGGCGACTGGATCGCGCTGGCGAGCGGGACCACCGCAGCCCAGCCCATGAAGCCGAGGAAGAAGACAAGGATAATGAAGCGACCGGTGCCGACAACCTTGCGCGTGTTGAGGAAGGCGAGATCGGGTTCGGTCGGCTGCGACGCGGGCGAGACCCAGTCGCGGAGCGAGCCGATGAAGCGGCCGACGCCGCCGAAGCTGTAACCACCGCCGGGCGGATTGGTCGGCGGCGGCGGCGGGGCGCCGTCGTGATCGGAGGAAACGCTGCTCATTGCTTGCTATCCGTGCCGCCAGCGATGGTCGGTCCGAGCGGGACGACGGTGGGCGATGTGGAGGGAGCGCCGCCGGGACGGGCCGGCTGCACCATGTACTTCTGCAGCACCGTGGCGCGCGGGCCGAAATTGGCGACTTCGCCCTTGGCGTTGAGAACGAGGATCTTGTCGGCGCCTTGAAGAATGGACGGACGATGCGCGACGATCACCACGGTGACGCCGCGCTTCTTCAGATCGGCGAGCGACATCAGCAAGTCCTGCTCGCCTTCGCTGTCGAGGTTGGAGTTCGGCTCGTCCATCACCAGCAATTTGACGTCACCGTAGAGGGCGCGGGCGATGGCGATGCGCTGGCTCTGGCCGCCGGAGAGACGGTGGCCGCCGTCGCCGAGTTCGGTGTCGTAGCCTTTCGGCAGGCGCAGGATCATCTCGTGCACACGCGCCAGCTTGGCGGCTTCCACGACACCGTCGGGATCTCCCTCGCTCATGCGCGCGATGTTGTCGCGAACCGTGCCGGAGAAGAGTTCGACGTCCTGCGGCACGTAACCCATGTAGTGCATCAGTTCGGTGCGCGGCCAGGTGTATATGTCGGCGCCGTCGAGACGCACGATGCCGTCGGTGCAGCGCCAGGCGCCGATGAGCAGACGCAGCAGGGTGGATTTGCCCGACGCCGATGGGCCGATGATGCCGAGGGATTCGCCGGGCATCAGTTCGAAATCAACGCGGAGCAGGATGTCCTTGTAGCGCGGCGTCGCGGGGATCGAGTAGCGCACGCCGATGGCCTGCAGATGGCCCTTGGGTGCCGGGAGCGCCATGCCTTCGTCGCGCTTTGGCTCCTTCTCGAGCAGATCGATCAGGCGTTCCCAGGCGAGGCGCACGGCGAGCACGCTTTTCCACGTCGCGACGATGGCTTCGATCGGCGCGAGGGCGCGGGCGCCGATGATCGAGGCGCCGATCATGATGCCGCCGGTGGCCTGAAAATCGAGGATCAGAAGCGCGCCGGCGCCGAGCAGGATGATCTGCATCAGAAGGCGCAGGCCGCGCGACATCGACGACCAGCGGCTGTCGCGGTCGGTCGCCACCGTGGAGCGCTCCAGCGAGCGGATCCAGTGCTTGCGCCAGCGGCCGACAAAGCTGGACGACATGCCCATGCCTTCGAGGACGTCGGAATTGCGCAGGCCGTTTTCGGCGAACTCATGCGCCCGCGCCTGCTGGCCAATGGATTCGCTGAGCGGCGTGTTGGTCGAACGCTGGTTGACGACCGCGAGCAGGATGAGGAGCCCGCCGCCGATCAGCACGATGGCGAGATAGACCCAGTGCAGCATGAAGAGGACGAAGAAGTAGACGAAGACGAACGGCGCATCGAGCAGCGAGCCGAAGGCAGGGCTGCCGATAAAGTTGCGGATCGTATCGACGTCGCGCAGGCCCGAGCGGGAGACGAGACCGCCGCTGCGCGAGGAGATCGAGATCATCGCGCGCAGCACGTGCGGTGCGAGTTCGCTGGCGATGCGCATGCCGAGGCGTTGCAACAGGCGCAGGCGCAGCGCGTCGAGCGCGGCGAACACCATGATCGCGCCGGTGGCGATGATGGTGAGCAGGATCAGGGTTTCGATGCTGTGGCTCGCCAGAACGCGGTCGTAGACCTGCAGCATGTAGAAGGAGGTGGTGAGCGCGAGGACGCTCATCGCGGCGCTGAATGCGAAGGCGGCCGTGAACAGCGGCTTGTTCGCCGCCATGGCCTGACGCACCGGATCGTTCGGCCGGCCGGGAAGTTTGAGCAGCGATGCGACTTGTCCGGCCATTTTAGTCGTCCGTTCCGAACCAGGAGCTGGAATTTTCGTAGTAGTGATCGCGCGGATCGTAGAGGCGCACGTCCAGCCCAAGCGATCTGGCGTTGAGCTGTCCGGTTGCCGACAGAAGGCGATAGGCGGCGACGACGCGGTCATGCCGCGCGCTGGCGAGCGCGACTTGCGCGCTGAGCAATTCCTGCTGGGCGTTCAGGATGTCGATGACGGAGCGTTCGCCCGCACCCTGTTCCTGCTTCACGCCATCGACGGCTGCCTGGCTGGCGGTGACCGCCTCGCCGCTGGTCTGAATCGCGGTGAGTGCCGACTGGTAGTCCTGCCAGGCACTGTCGACCGACTGCACCACGTCGCGCTGCGAACCGTTGATTGCCATGACCGATTGCTGGCGCAGCTGCTTGGCGCGGCGCACCGTCGCCTCGTCGCCGCCGCCCTGATAGATCGGCACGCTCATCTGGCCGGTGACGCTGAGCACCTGCTGCGTCGGCAGCTTGGAGAAGATGCTCGCCTGGTCCTTGAAGTATTGATACTGGCCCTGCAGCGAAACCTGCGGCAGCAGCGCGCCGGCGGCGTCGTCAACCGCGAGATCGGCGGAACGGGCGCGGGCTTTGGCGTCGAGCACGTTGGGATGCTGCGCGAGGGCGATCTGCTCGGCCATGTCGCGTGAGTTCGGCACCGCCGGGACGGCGGAGTTGCCTTCCAGCGTTTCCGCCGGGCGGCCGATCACGTTCTGGAAGGTCGCGCGGCTGGTCGCGAGCTGACGTTCCGCCGAAGCGACATCCGTTTTGGCGCGCGCGAGACGCGATTGCGACTCGAGCACGTCGGTCTTGGTCACGGCACCCGATTTGAACTGGGTCTGCACGGCATCCAATTGTGTCTGCAGGCTGCGGACGTTCTCGCGATTGTAGCCGAGGATGATGCTGTCCCGAACCACGTCCATGTAGGCGGTGATGCCCTGGAGCATGATCTGCTGTTCCGTCTGGAGCAGCTCATAGCGCGCGGCGCGGACGTCGGACTTGGCCTTGCTAACCTGCGCGTAGGTGCGGCCGCCGCGGAACACCGGCTCGGTGATCGTCACCTGACCGACGAGCGGATGGGCATTGAGCGGCTTGGAGGCCCCCACCACGGACATGGTCTGAATGCCATAAGAGCCGGCGGCACTGATGGTCGGCCGCCAGCCCGCATTGGCCTGGGCCACGCCTTCATCGATGGCGCGGACCGCGGCGCGGGCACCTTCAAGATCGGGGTTGGTCTGATAGGCGATGCCCAGAGCTTCTTTCAGGGAAAGTGTTCCCGCGCCGGCCTGGCAGGGCACTGCCAAGGCCAGAAGGGAAAGCATCGCCATCCCGCCGGTACGCAAACCGAGAATCCCTTTCGCCGCGCTTTTTGGTAAGCCCCGCCAACCCCATGCACTTCCGGCATGGTTCGCCCTCAGCCCGCGGCTATCTCTCCCATATAAAAGTAAATATCAACCGGCGCGCGCGAATTGTGCGTGACTGCACCCCGCCCACATTAACTTTTTGATGCGATTGTCGTTTCTGGCCTGGTTGGTCGCTAGGAACCCGGTTTTGCGAACATCTCCCGGAGTTCCCGCTTGAGGACTTTGCCGGTGGCGGTCCGGGGCAGATCAGCTTCGGTCAGCTTGAAGGCGGTCGGGATCTTGAACTTGGCAAGATTGACGGAGAGGGCCTCCTTCAGCTCGTCGGGGAGACCTTGGGCCCGGGCGACGTCCGGGACCTGGATCACGGCGGCGACCTTCTCGCCATATTCGGGGTCCGGGATACCGATCACGGCGCAGTCCTTGATACCAGGACGGCCCAGGATCGCGCCCTCGACCTCGGCGCAATAGACGTTCTCGCCGCCGCGGATGATGACGTCCTTCTTGCGATCGACCACGTAGTAGAAGCCTTCGTCGTCGCGGTAGCCGAGGTCGCCGGAGCGGAACCAGCCGCCGCCGAACGCTGCTTCGGTCGCAGTGGGGTTTTTCCAGTAGCCGGGGATCACGTTCGGGCCGCGCAGCCAAATCTCGCCGATCTCGTTGTCGCCGAGGGCGTTGCCGTTGTCGTCCACCACCTTGGCCTCGCACACCGGCACCGGACGGCCCACGCTGTCCGGACGGGCGAAGTACTCAAGGCCGCCGTTGCTGATGACGGCGCTGGTGGTTTCGGTCAGGCCGTAGCCGTTGCCGGGCATCGCCTTCTGGTCGAACTGCTTGTTGATCTGGTTGATCAGGTCGGGCGGCACCGAAGCGCCGCCGGAAGCAATGCCGATGAGTGACGAAACGTCGGCGCCGCTGTCGCGTGCCGCTTCGAGCAGCTGACGCACCACGATCGGCACACCGGCGACGCTGGAGAGCTTGTGCTTTTCCACCAGCTGCACCGCTTCGAGCGGATTCCATTTGTATTGCAGCGCGACCTTCGAGCCCATGACGGTCGAGACGTAGAGACCGCTCATGCCCCCGATGTGGAAATAGGGGAATGTCTGCAGCGAGCCGCCTTGCGGGTTTTGATGCGGCTGGATTTCGGTGAAATCGCCGAGCAGGCCGCGCGCCACCGCGCCGCCGAGCAGCGTGTTCATGATGTTGGTGACGTGGTTGCGATGTGTGGCGACCGCGCCCTTCGGCTTACCGGTGGTGCCGGAGGTGTAGAGAATGGTGCAGTAGTCATCCGGGCCGACATCGACGTCGGGCAATTTGTCCGTCTTCTTCGCGACGGCTTCTTCCCAGTCGATGCCGCCATCGACACCGCCGCGGCGCGCCACGATCACGGCGCGGACATCTTTCATCTCCGGCAGCAGCGGCTTCAGGCGTTCGAGACGTTCGCCATCGATCAGCAGCGCTGCTGGTGTCGAGTCTTCCAGCGCGAAAGCGATTTCGGACCCGGTCCACCACGCATTGATCGCCACCACGATGGCGCCGATCGCCTGGCAGGCCCAGAAGCTGATCATCCATTCGGGATAGTTGCGCATGCCGACGGCGACGCGGTCGCCCTTCTGCACGCCTTTTTCGCGCAGGAAATGCGCCAGCGCAGCGACGGTCTCGAAGTGCTGTTTGAAGGTGAGTTCTTCGTCGCCGTAGATCAGGAAGGTGCGGTCGTCATAGACGCGCGTGTTCAGCAGCACCTCGCGCATCGACGCGGGCGCGTTCTTGTAGACACGGTAGCCTTCCTTCTCGTCGGTGACGAGTTCGAACATCCCCGGTGTGGTGGTGATCTGCTGAATGACTTCGCTGCGTGTCGCCATGTTCCGTATCCCTGTGACAGCCGGGTCTTTTGCCCGTTCGTCCTGTTCTGAAAACCTAGTTGCAAACCGCGCCAAACGTCCAGATTTGCCCGGTTTTGCTTGACGTTGCGCGACCCTATCCGGACTTGAAACGTGTTACAATTATTGTACTTTGCAGCCGGGTTTGGGAAGGCTCGAGATGACCCTCGATCTGGCAGCAGCGCGCGAGACATATCAACGCGACGGCGTGGTGTACCTTCCGCAGGTGCTGGCACCGGCGGATGTTGCCGCTGCGCTCGCCGCCTATGAGTGGAGCCTGGCGCATCCGGGGCCGGGTGCCTCCAAGATTCAGCAGCGCACCGATGCGCTGTTCTATCAGGACCTGTGCAACACCGATTGCATTCCGGCCTATCGCGACATGCTGCAGAGTTCACCGCTGCCTAAGGTGATCGCCGATCTGTGGGGCACGCCCGACGTCTGGTTCATGTACGAGCAGGTGTTCCTGAAGGAAGGCGGCGAGAGCCGCCGCACGCCGTGGCATCAGGATTCGTCCTATCTCGCGGTCGGCGGCGACGATCTCGCGGTGGCGTGGATCACGTTCGATGCGCAGTCGAAGGAAGACAGCCTTGAGTTCGTGAAGGGCTCGCACAAGGGTACGCTGTATGATGGCTCGCGCTTCGACCTCGACGACGAGACGTTGCCGATCTATCCCGGCGACCAGCTGCCGCGCCTGCCCGACATCGAGGGGCATCGCGGCGACTTCGACATCGTGTCGTTCGCGGTCGAGCCCGGCGATGTGGTGATGTTTCATCCCAAGATGTTGCATGGCGGCGGGGCGACCCATATGGGCAAACGGCGCCGTACCCTGACCCTGCGCTTCTTCGGTAAGAACGCTTTCTATGAGACGCGGCCGCTGCCGGCAGGTCCGCGCGTGCCGGGGCTGCACAGCCTCAAGCCCGGTGAGCCGTTTCGCAACGATGGTTTCCTGAAACTGCTGTCCGCCACCGATCGGATTGGCGCAGCATGAGTGAGAGTAAGAGATGACCCTTTCGACCCAACGCAAATTCACCTCGCCGCGCGCCGACGAGACGCTCGAGCAGCTGGCGGCGCGGGCGCTGCCGGATGAGCCGGTCGACGCGGCGAAGGACAAGATCCAGAGCTGGAACATGCACATCTTCGCGATGCGCCGGCCGCGCGGGCTGATGCTCAGCAGCGATGTCGTGTTCATCGAACCGCCGCGCGGCTGATGGATCAGGAAGCGGTCATCGTGAGTGCAGGAATCACCGCCGGCCATGACGGCGCGGCGGAGCTTGTGCTGTCGGTCCGCTACCAGAACGGCGTCGTGAGCCCTGTGGTGCTCGACCCTGAAACCGCCATCGCGCTGATGAATGCGTGTGGCGTTGCCAATATCGACCAACTTGCCGGCCACGCCTGGCGGAAAGTACTGGAGGAAGCCTGATGTTCGACATTCTCATCAAGGACGGCACCGTGGTGGACGGCACCGGCACGAAAGGCATTGCTGCCGACGTTGCGGTGAAGGACGGCAAGATCGCGGCGGTCGGCAAGATCGATGGCGCAGCGAAGCAGACGATCGATGCCAAAGGCCGCATCGTGGCGCCGGGCTTCATCGATCCGCACACCCATTTCGACGTGCAGATCCTGTGGGACGGCGCGGCGCGCCCGGCGCTCGAGCATGGCGTGACGACGATCGTGCCGGGCAACTGCTCGCTGTCGCTGGCGCCGCTGAAAGTTGCGGACCGCAAGGCCGTGGTCGGCATGTTCCAGCAGATCGAAGAGATGCCGCCAGAAGCGTTCACCGACGAATTCGCGAAGTGGACGTGGGAAGATTTCGCCGGCTATCGCGCCGCAATCGAGCCAGGGCTTTCGCTGAACGTCGCGCCGCTGGTCGGCCACAGCCTGATCCGGCTTTGGGTGATGGGCGCCGCCTCGCAGGAGCGCGCCGCCAACCAGGCCGAGATCGCGCAGATGAAAGAACTGCTGCGCGAGAGCCTGAAGGCGGGCGCGGTTGGCATGTCCACGAGCTACATCGACATGGATGAGAAAGGCCGGCCTGTGCCGAGCCGCTTCGCGCCATTCAGCGAGCTCGATCAGATGTGCGAAGTGCTCGGCGAGTTCGGCCGCATCCTGCAGGTGGTGCCGGAGTTCTATGACGCCGACCTCACCATCGCGCGTGTCGATCAGCTCGCGGAGCTGTCGCTGAAGCACAACATTCCGACGACGTTCTCGCCGGTGTTCGACAGCCCGGCGACGCCGACCGTCGCGCCGCGCATTCTGGCGCGCGTCGAAGAGCAGTTCGCGCGCGGCGCCCGCGTGTGGCCGCAGGTGCAGACGCGTCCGGTCGACATCAGCTTCTCGTTCCTGCGTCCGTCGCTCTACTTCGGCCGTCTGCCGACGTGGTGGCGCACCCTGAAGCAGCCGCTGGAGCAGAAGCTGGCGGCGCTGAAGACTCCCGCAACGATTGAAGCGCTGCTGAAGGAAGCCGACACCAACCTGATGACGCAGGCGATGGGCGCGCTGATCATCCGCGGCGGCGACAATGCACCGGCCGGCTATGTCGGACGCCGTCTCGCCGACGTGGCCGCGGAGCGCGGTGAGAGCAACCCGCAGGCGCTGATCAACATCTCGCTCGAGAACGATCTCGACGTGGCGTTCGGCAACATGAATGTCGGCCACAACGCGCCGGAGCGCATCGGACCGATGCTGGCGAGCAAGCACGTGCATATCGGCGCCAGCGACGGCGGGGCGCATATCACCTCGTTCGCGACCTATGGCGACACCGGCTTTCTGTTCAGCGACTATGTCCGCAAGACGGGACATCTGACGCTGGAGCAGGCGGTGAAGAAGATCACGTCGGACACGGCGGACATCTGGGGCCTGAAGGATCGCGGCCGCATCGCCGAGGGTCTGGCCGCCGATATCGTGGTGTTCGATGCCGACAGCATCGGCCGCGGCGAAGAACGCCCGATCTTCGACATGCCGGGCGACGGCATGCGCTACACCCGCGATGCGACCGGCATCGACACGGTGATCGTCAACGGCGCGGTCGCTTATGCGAACGGCGCGTATCAGGACGCGAAGAGCGGCGTGGTTTGCGTGGACTGACGCGACCGCACGTTCTTTCAACACACGCAGCTTGCCATCCCGGATCGCGCGTAGCGCGAGTCCGGGATGACAGCGGAGGGTGTGAAGAGCCGAGGGGCATTCGTTGCCGTGTGATGGGCAAGCTCGCCAACCGGCTGCACGCCATCGGCTAAATCAGCGGAAGTCCATCTCTTTCAGGGCATCGAGCAACTCGCCGCGGCCGACGCGCGGCGGCATGATGAGTTTCGGCCGCTTCAGGTTCGCGACGGCGCCCGCCATCACCAGCGCGTTGTGACTTCCGCCCTCGCGCGAGCCGAGGACGCGGACATTATCCCATGTCGTTTCGAGCAAGGTCGCGACGCGGCGCACCAGCGGATCGCGCAGTTTGGCGGCGATGACGTTGACGACGAAGACCCCATCATCGGCGAGATGCGCGCGCACCAGCTTGGCAAAGCGCTGGGTCAGGAACTGTCTCGGGATTTTGTTGCCGTCATAGGCGTCGAGCACGATCGCGTCGTAGCAGGTTTTCGACTCGCCGAGGAACGCGAGCCCGTCGGCGACGCGGCAGGTGACGCCGCGCGGCAGATTGAAATGACGGCGCGCGATGACGAAGGACTGCTCGTTGATGTCGAGCATCGTCACCTTCACGCCCTTGGCATGCAGCATGGTGGCCAGAGTGCCGCCGCCGCAGCCGATCATCAGGACGCGGCGGGCGCCGGACTGCAGCAGCAGGCTGAACGCGGCGTGGATGTAGTCGGCCAGGCTGACGCCCCGTTCGTCGGCACGACTCTGGTTCACCGTGTCCTGGACGTAGCTGATGTAACCGGCCTCGTTGTCCTGGCAGAGCGCGATTTCCAAGGGAACCGGGGTACGGCGGGCGGGTTTGCTCATGGGTGCAGCGAATCTCCTGCGCCGATCCTTGGCCTTTGCTCCCTTCTCCCGCAACACGATCTCGAATCCGCGCCTTGACAATCATTGCCTGAGCAATCATTGTTTGAGCAGATGTTGCGAGGGCAGTTATGGGCAAGCCGTATTACAACGCGGACACGTTCGAGGCACGGCGCTCGATCGGCTATCTGGTCAAGCGGGTGAATGCCCTGCTACTGCCCAAGGTCGAAGAGCTGTTCGGCGACGCGGAACTGACCTTCACGCACTGGATCGCGCTGAAAGCGCTGCGCGACGGCTTTGGCGACACCTGCGCCGACATTGCGCGGCATATGAATCATGACGCCGGCGCGACGACACGCATCGTCGATCAGCTGGAGCAGCGCGGCCTCGTCGAGCGCAGGCGCAGTACGGAAGACCGCCGCGTGGTGCACCTGTCGTTGACGGCGGATGGCAAGGCCATGCTGCGGGCGCTGACGCCACGGGTCGTGAACTACTGGAACGGCATCCTGGATGATTTCAGCCATGCCGAGGTGACTCAGATGATCGATCTGCTGTCACGGCTTGTCGATCGCTTCGAGGAGGATGCTGAGAAAGCCCTCGAGAAACCGAAGGTGGCCCGGTGAACAAATTCGTTTCGGTATTGCTGGCGACCACGCTTCTGACCGGCTGCGTCTCCGCGCCGTCCACAACGCCGAGCCAGACGAAGATCGAGGCCACGACCTTGGGCCTCAGCGCCGCGCCGACGCCGCAGATTGCCGATGACTGGTGGACCGCGTTCGGCGATCCGCAATTGAACGCGCTGGTCGAGAAGGCGCTGAGCGGCAGCCCGACCTTAGCCGCCGCACTGGCGCGGATGCGCGAGGCGCAATCCGAACTCTCCGCCACCAAGACCGGCACCTATCCGCAGGCCTCCGTCGACGGGCAGGAAGTGCGCGAGCGGCTGAGCAAGAATTACATCATTCCGCCGCCCTATGGCGGAACGACGACGTGGATCGGCACCGTGCAGGCGAACCTGTCGTGGTCGCTCGACGTCTTCGGCAAGGAAGCGGCGCAGGTCGAGCGGGCGCGTTCGACCGCCGATGCGGCCGCGCTCGATGCCACCGGCGCGCGGCTGGCGCTCTCCGGCGCGGTGACACAGGCCTATATCGCACTCGACCGCGCTTATGCGCTAGTCGATGTCAGCGACGAGGCGGTGAAGCAGCGCGCGGGTATTCTCGAACTGACGCG
Source organism: Rhizomicrobium sp. (assembly GCA_036263395.1). GTDB lineage: Bacteria > Pseudomonadota > Alphaproteobacteria > Micropepsales > Micropepsaceae > Rhizomicrobium. The sequence continues at coordinate 11,911 of DATAHD010000527.1, forward strand.
CGGCCGCGTGAAAGCGGGGCTCGATACCAACTCCGCACGCTCGCAGGCGGAAGCGTTGCTGGCGATGGCGCGGGAAGATTTGATTGCGGCGCAGGCGACGCGCGAACTGGCAGTGCATCAGATCGCGGCGTTGATCGGACGCGGCGCGGATGCCTACGACATCCAGCGGCCGAAGCTCGATGCGGCGGCACTGGCGTTGCCGGACACGCTGCCCGCCGATCTTTTGGCGCGGCGCGCGGACATCGCAGCGGCGCGGGCGCGGATCGAAGCAGCGACGGCGGGGCGCACCGCGGCGCATCAGGCGTTCTATCCCGACATCAATCTCGTAGGCCTCGCGGGCTTTGCCGCGCTCGGCCTGACGTCGTTGCTCTCCACCTCGTCGGGCCAATACGGCCTTGGCGCGGCGATCCATCTGCCGATCTTCGATGCCGGCAAGCTCAGGGCGCAGTATGCCGGTGCGACGGCACAGCTCGACGAATCCGTTGCCGACTACAATGCGGCAGTGGTCGGTGCGGTGAAGCAGACGGCCGATGCGCTGACCGATCTGAAAGCGACCGAAGAGAAGGCCAAGCAGCAGCGCATCGCGCTCAATTCCGCCGAACACGGATTCAACGACGCGACCGTGCGCTATCGCAGC